>CAZKZZ010000095.1:0-14431 GCA_964557375.1 uncultured Spirochaetales bacterium
TCTCCGGAAATTGTGCCTTCGTCGGCTTCTACGAGCAGGGATACGGTGTTCCGCAGCATCTCCCTTACCGATCCCGCTCCCTTCCCTATGAGGGTACTCACCCGGGAGACGGCTGCTGCAGAGGTGTCCCGTTCGAGAATCTTCTGCAACAAGTGGTTTTTAGGGTTTGCAGCGGCTTTTATCACCTTTAAAACTATCCCTGCCGGACCGTCTTCAAAGGGCGGTTTAGCCTCTACGGTCTTAAAGGGGATTGCATGATGGCCGAATGCGGTCTCTACGGCACTCATCTGCCGGGAGATCCTGCAGAGGACGGCAATACCGGCGAGACTCGTAGGACCGGGTCCGGTCCCGCCGTCACCCCCCACATCACCTGAACTCACGTCACTGTCCATCGAAAAAAACCGGACACCTCCGATCAGCTCTTCGATCCGCCGTGCGATAAACTCCGCCTCGCTCTTGTCACTCGAGTTCTCTACGATCTCGATTTTCACCCCTTCTTCGAGTCCCTTCAGAATTTGCCGGGATTTCTGCGCCTCCCCGTCCACAACCTGGCCTGCAGCTGCAAGCAGGGTATCCGAACATCGGTAGCTTACATCGAGGGAGTACCGTACGGCGTGGGGATAATCCGCAAAGAACCGGTTTATAAAGCTCACATCGGCACCCCGGAACCCGTAGATTGCCTGGTTGGGGTCCCCGATGACGAAGATGTTGGCATTCGGGGGCGGGCAGAGGAGCATGATCAGAGCGTATTGGGCACCGTTTATATCCTGATACTCGTCAATTGAAACGTAAGGGAAACGGTTTCTTAAGGTTTCGAGGACATCCCGATGGTCCCGGAGGAGGAGTACGGTCCGGTAGAGAAGATCGTCTAAATCGAGGAGGTTATATTCCCGGAGCGCCTGCTCATATGCGGAAAACAATTGCCGCTCGCGTTTATCCTCGATATCTTCGGCCCGCCTTACCTGCTGCTTAATGCTGGTAATAATCCTGCTCAGCTCCGCGGCCGCGGGTTGATCTTTTGAATGACCTGCGGGTCGATCCTTTTCTGCACCGCCGGACCGCCGAATAATCGTAGCGAGCAGATGCCGCTTCTCCTCTTCCTCTATTAGGGTAAACCCTTCGCTCAGCCCGGCGGCTTCCATATTCTCCTTGAGGATGGTAAGCCCCAGCCTGTGGAAGGTCATGATGGAAAGCCCCCTGCAGACGTCCTGTGAAAGCAGAACTGAGAGCCGCTCTTCCATCTCACGTGCGGCTTTGTTGGTAAAGGTGACGGCAAGAATCTGTTCGGGCCGAACACCGCCTTCTGTTACCAGACGGGCGATTCGCCGGGTCAACGTGCGGGTTTTTCCCGTTCCCGGCCCTGAGAGAACGAGTGCCGGGCCGTCGAGATGCTTGGAAGCAGACAGCTGTTTTCGGTTTAAGCCCTCGGTTGGCGGGGCGGCCTTAGAAAAAAGCTCTCCCTGGGCCGGTGTGACAGACACACTGCCGGCTCGAGACGGCCGCGCCGCATCTTCGTGCCTGCACCGTTTGAACGCTGCCATATCAAAGCTTATAAGAGGTCGGGGTGCCGGTGGCGTGAGGCCGCTCCCGGCGGCGGGAGGGCTTTCTGCGGCTGTTTCGCCAGTTGTTTCGCCGGCTGTTTCGCCGCCATCAGAAAAGAGCCCTTTCTGTCCTGTGGTATAGAGCCCGGCCTGCTGCAATTCCTCGTCCCTGAAGACCCGGACCGATCCATACTCGCCGTCATACCCCTCGCTGATGTACACCTCCCGGGCCCGCATCCTCCGGACCCCTTCGGCAAGCAGCTCACCCCCGATACGTTCTACATCGGATATGGGGAGATGGAGCAGCAGATCGAACTCGGATCGGTCCGCCCCGAGGAGCTCCTGATACTTTCCGTTTACTTTCTTGGATGCACTCCCCACACCGAGAGTCTCCGAGATTAGCTCTTTTAAGGGGACAAGAGAGTAAAACGGATGCCGGTCAGGCCTCTCTTCCGGGTCTTCCCTGTCAGCGAGCTGGGCCACACGGTTGGTAACGCCTACGGTCACTTTTTTGCCGCAAACAGGACAGATCCCGCCCCGGCGGACCGTCTCCAGCGGGTCCCACCGCACACCGCATTTCCGGTGACCATCGTAGTGGTACTTCCCCTCTTGTGGAAAAAACTCCACAGTTCCGAGGAACCTTTCGTCTCCGCTTTTCATCGCTTCAAGTACGGCAGGGTATGAGAGTTCGGTATCGAATAGGTTAGCCTCGCGCCCCAGTTTCTCAGGAGAGTGGGCGTCTGAATTGGAGATGATGGTATACCGATCCAAAAAACGGCAGATCCAGTTCATGGGCGGGTCGGAAGAGAGCCCCGTCTCCACCGCGAAGATTTGATCTGAGAGATCACCGTAACACTCATCGATGGTATCGAAACCGGATTTCGATCCCAGCGCGGAAAACCAGGGGGTCCAGATGTGGGCGGGAACAAGTGCCGCATCGTCAGAGCTCGAGAGGACGATTTCCATTACATCCCTGGAATCCAGACCCAGAATCGGTCTGCCGTCCGAGGTGATATTACCGACTGCAGCGAGTTTTTTCTGCATCGTTTCTGCTGCTTCGAACCCGGGGAGCAGCACGATATTGTGGACCTTGCGTACCTTCTCCCCTCTCTTGTAAATACTGCTTATCTCGCCGGTAAGGAGAAACCGCACCGGGGCCCCAGGCGGCACAGTCGGTGTGGAAAGATCACTTGGGGCGGTCCGGTCGGTCGGTACGGCGCTTCCCTCCAGCCGGTATTCATCCTTCAGCCGAAAGAGCCCCGGTTCCGCCTCGGTCACTTTCTCTTTGAGCTCCTCGAGCCACCCCGGATGGGTGATGTCTCCCGTGCCGACGACCGTAATGCCTTTCCGCCTTGCCCAGTAATCGAGATACTCCGGGACGAGCTGCTTACTGGTGGCAATGGAGTAGTGGGAGTGGATGTGAAAGTCTGTAATAAACTTCATCTAGTCAACTTTATACTGCAGAGTATAGACAAAAACACAGCTAACCAAAAAAACCGAATAATGTGCGTACTCTTTCTTTTTTCAATAGTATATTGAATCGAAACGGTTTTACAACGATCATGACCGTCTGTTAATGTGAAATCATATACAAGATATCCCGCTCCATCTGAGGCCTCTTGATTCATTTATAATCCATCATTATAATGGATACATGAAAAAAATTCAGATTTTGTTTCCTGAACCACTTATGAACAGGCTTCGAAAAACCGCCCGCCTACAAGACCGTCCGATAAGCGACATCATTAGGAGGGCTACCGAAGAGTGGCTCGACAGGAGCGCAGCTGATTTCGACGCCGCAAAAAGCAGAAATCCTCTCCAATTCCACGGAGGCAGGATAAAGCTTCCAGAGGGTGCGCTCCGGGAAACAGCTTATCAAAACAGGGTAAACAGTGAATAGCATCGATACGAATATCCTCCTTTATGGAATGAATCAAGACTGCAAAGAAAACAAACCGGCTTTTGAGTTGCTCCAAACTGCGATGGAACAGCCGGAAAATTGGATTATATCCGATCAGGTATATTTTGAGCTTTACAGTTTAGTTAGAAACCCGGCAGTTCTCGAAAAACCACTTGATGGTAATTCAGCCTTTGAATTGATCGATTACTACCGGAATAAAATTGGCTGGCTGCACTGCAGCTATCACACTTCTTTCTGGGATGATATGGCCCCTTTCCTCATGAACAACCAGTTTTCTTCAAAGAAGGTATTCGACATGCGTTTAGCTGTGGCCCTGAAACATAATAACATCGATATCTTTTACACAAGAAACATCAGAGATTTTAAAGATCTCCATTGGTTTGAAGTAATAAATCCTATAGACTAATCGTTTTTCGGACTACGCTTCATGGATGATCTCCTAATTTCCTACCGCGAATACTGCTCGATCAGATCGATATAAGGACTCTTCGTATACTGCTCGACGTGGGTTTCCACAAGTTTTTTGGCATCATTATACCTGCCCTCCCGAATCGCCCGGTAGATTTCGTCGTGATCTTTCACCGTGTACTTGATTTCCGTTCGATAGAAAAAGGTGTATCGGCACACACTCAAAGTGATTGAATGATAAAAACTCTTGAGCCATCCGTTCCGGGTCGCGTCCACGATCTTGTTGTGGAAATCGTTGAGTTTAAAGATGATCTCCACCTGTTCCTCGAGCGGTTTATCGGATGAGAGCACATTTTCGGGGGATTCCAGCAAGGTCTGTTTGATCTCCGGTATTTCCCGGATGTTTTTCTTTTCGAGAATATCGATGGCTCCCGACTCTGCAAGCAGGCGCGCCTCGTAGAGGTCGAGAAACTGCTCCACAGAGGTATCGGTGACGAAGTTGCCCCTGCGCGGATTGTTGACGATCAAATGGTTGTGCTCGAGTGAGCGGAACGCCTCCCGCATAGGGGGCCTCGAGATGTTGAGCTCATCGGCGATCCGCCGCTCTTCGAGCTTCTCCCCCGGTTTATACACCCCCGAGAGGATCTTCCGCTTGATATATTCATAAGCACTTTGCGATACACTTGCTACTTCCATATATAAACCTCTACTTGCCTGTGCTTCTTGCAAAAATCGATTATTTTTGCAAGAAGCATGCGAACAATGTTCGTTAGAAGTTTTTGGTCTTAAGAATGAATAATATTTTATAGTAGAATGAATTACCAAAAACTTCACTTTACATTAAGGTAGCTATTTCAAAATTAGTCTTAATTTTGAAATAGCCTTGCCTGAAAAAAGATGTTTTTTCAGGCAAGTCATAGATATACAAAAAAAATATTCTTTTGTCGATGCCGTAGCGTCTACAGTGTCAATCCTGCTCGATTGGTCCCGCTAGGCGGTCTTCTTTGCCCCGATCCCTTCGAGTACCTTCTCCATCTCTTTGAGGACTCCTCGAGGCAGCAGGTCCGGAGTATATGTTTCCAAGATGTGGTCAACTTTTTGGGAGATAATCTTATCTTGACTGAGTTTTCCCTTTTCCTCCCAGTTTACAAAATTGTTCCGCTCAGCGAGTTTGGGGAAATAGAACTCTTCTCTAAAGAATTGATAGGTAAAGTCGGATTCGATGTAGTTCGTTTTGTTGGCCACTTTGTCGATCTCTGCGACGGCAAGAGTGTCATCATTAACATTAATCCCCTTCGCAATGAACTTAGCCTGGGCGATGAGTTCATTCGCAAGAACAAAATGATCATACGAGGTCAAGAGACCTGAATCGAGATATCCGATATCGTGGATGAGGTTCTGGCCGTTGAGGGTAGAGATGAGGATAGACATTCCGCTCTCCGAACCTGTCTGTGAATCGATCATCTTGGAATCACTGCAGCCGGCTGTACCGAACATAGGCAGTTTGTAATAGTGTGCCATATCGGTCATGGCCGCACAGAGGAGCCGCAGTTCCGGTGATCCGTACGGGTCGATGGTCGTGGCCATATCGAAACTGTTGATGACCCCGCCGAAGATGACCGGGGAGCCCGGATTTACCAGCTGATTTACAACAAGGCCGCTTAAACATTCCGCACTGCTCTGTACGACGATTCCCGCCTTGGTTGCCGGAGCGGTCGCACCCATCAGCGGACACGGTGTAAAGACGACCGGGATACCGAGTTCCGCGGACACGATCAGTTTGTCGGTCACTTCGGGTGTATGCCGAAGCGGTGAGATCGGCTCGGTGTAAAGCCCGATAATCGGCTTCTCCTGCAGCTTCTTCATACCCCCCACTATGAGAGCGGCCAGATCAATAGAAGCACGATACGTTTCTCTGTCGTGCGCGGTGAACACGACCGGTTTTCTCGTGTTGCTCAAACAGGCGTCCACTTCGTACACATCAGCGATATGTGTCGGCCTGTCCGATATAATCCCGATCGGCATGATGAAGTTGAAGTTTTCGAGGTAGTCGATTACTTTCGCCCCGTCTGCAATATCGTTATAGGTGCAGTTTCGGCGTTCTCCGCTCTTCCTGTCATAGATAAAAGGGCAATCCGAACCGGTACCGTAGAAGTTGTTCCACCCCTCTAAGATACACTCTTCGTTCCCGTACCGATCGTAGAGTGTGATCGACTCAGGTGCCGATTTTAGTGCCTTTTCAACTACTTTAGACGGTATGGTGACGATGTCATTGTCATGGACTTCGCACCCGCCCTCCTTCATTATTTTCTGCCCTTCTTTTGACAGTACCTGAACTCCTGTTTCTTCGAGCACCCGCAAAGCTGCATGATGGATACGCTCGATAGATTGCGGATCTAATGCATTGAGTTTCATTGCTGAATTACGTGTTGCCATGTTAACCTCCATTATTCGTTTTCAGTATTGGTCTCTGGTCTATTATAGACCCTTATTGAGGTTGAAGCAACCAAAAAATACAAAAAAAAGCCTGTTATCCCCTGTGCTTCATGCAAAAATCAGCCAGTACGTCGTAGCCCATCTGCATGCAGATATCGAGGATGTCCATCATGAGCCAGTTCTCGTGGAGAAGCCCCCGCTCATCGGCGCAGTACCAGTCGGCCACCCGCATTTGCAGTTTCTTTCCCGTTGCGGGGAGCCCCAACCATCCGGAACCGGTGTGGGTTGCGGTAAGCGTCCCCCAGTGAGAGGTACAGGCGATCGGCCCGTCGCTGATCCGAACGTAGTGGTCCCGGCCGTGACGGTCCGGAAACGACACCAGAAACGGTTTTTGATGATACGCTCTAAACTGCTCCATCCCTCTCGTGGTCCCGATTCCTGCCGGGGCATAGTAGAGAAAGTGTTCGCTCCAGCACTGACTGTGCTGCATGCTGCCCAGGTCTTTCCCGTCGAAATCGTGCAGTGCTTTATGCATACTTAGCACCGTATCCAGGGTCTTCTGTTGAGGATCGTCTTCTCCGAGTCTCAAACCGTTGTGTTTCTTAGGCCCCGGCACCATACCAGGAGCTGCCGGCATCGGCCGGAACGGATACACGCCGGCCTGCCACATCAGGTCGGGGATGTCGAGGAGGATGTGAGCACGGACGATCTTCTCGTCCCGGACCTTGTAAAACTCGCCGATACGAAGGGAGGCGACCCGGCCGGTCGGGGGGATGCCCAGCCAGCTCCGTTCGAAAGTCCCGCAGAGGTGGCCCAGGCAGGTAACCCAGTATTCGTTTTTGTAATCATCACCTGCAAAGATATCGAGCCGCCGTTCAATGTCCGGAAGGGCCTCGGCCAGGTCTCCCCAAAAATCACGGGCTGCCGCTTCACATCCTTGAAGTGTGTTAAAAGGGTGGAAGATCTTCCACTCGACATCCTTCGAACAGAATGTTTCCAGCACTGACTGAAACCGACGGGTCAGACTGTTGGAAGGGCCGTCCGACCGAGCCCTATCATCCGGACTTTCGGCAGGGCCGCCGGCCGGGGCATCGCCTCGGTCCTCACCCGTAACAGCGTCCATCGCTTCGATGAATTTCCAGACATGGTCTTTGTTTTTTCTTCGAGTTTGATTTTCCATACGATATATGCTTCTACCTGTAGTCTATATTTTAGTTTAGATCTTCGGCCGCCTGGCCTGACGTTCAACGGTATACTCCCGCATTCGGTTGAACACATCCACCCCGATCTGATGATATACGTGGAGCAGGTCCACTAATACCCAGTTCTCCCGGAGCAACCCGTTTTCGCACCGCCAGAAATCGAGACTGCGCATAGTAATCTTTTGATTTCCGGGTGCAATACCCATCCATCCGTCATCACTGATTGTACAGCGCATCCCCGGCCAAGCGGTCTCACCCACGTACGGGCCGTCGGCAAAAAAGTAGTGGTTTACATCCGGGTTCATACCCCGGTCCGGCATCGCCTTGAGAAAGGGGATCTGGTGCCAGTTACGGAAACCGCTGATGCGCCGGTTCGTACCAATACCTGCCGGGCCGTACCAGGTCATCTTCGGATGCCAGTAGGCGGGAAGATTCATCGCCTCCGGTCCCCCCTCCGCGTGCTTCTGCAGGCCGCCCAGCATATCGATGACGAGCTTAAGCGATGCTTCTGATTCCGCTTCATTACGGGGGGGTAAGCTTAGCCCGTCCTGGGGCGCGGGGGCCGGTGCCATCCATTCTACACCGAGACTGGGTGCCATCGGCCAGGCCTTAGCCTGCATCATCACCTGGGGAATGTCCCAAAGCCCCTGCATCTCTGTGATCCGTCCTTCTTCAACGCGGAAGAACTCGTGGAACCGCATAGCCACGGGATGGAATGTCGGCGGAATATCGAGCCACGGTTTTTCGAACACTCCGACATAATGACCGCAGCAGCCGACCCAATTTCCCACTTCGGCAGGGCCTGCCATGACAATCATGTCCCTCCGCTCCAGGTCGGGAAACGCCTCGATAAGAGGACGGTATACGTCGTTATAGAGCTCTTTCGGCCCGCCCACATCTTCGAAAGGCCAGGCGAGAAACACCGGTGCATCCGGGGCAAAAACGTTCTCTATCTGTCCGGGCAGTGCCCCTGCATCGAGATCGTAGAGTGCGGCCCGAAGCTTTCCCACGACCTGTTTGTTCTGCTGATGAATATCACTCATATACTCTTTCCTTTAATCTGTTTATCTAATGTTTCGAATAGATCCACACCGATCTGTTTGAAGAAGTCGATCAAATCGATGAAAACCCAATTTTCACCAAGGAGTTTTCCTTCCCGGCGCCACCAGTCCATCACCCGCATGCCGAACTCCCTGCCGGTCGGGGTCGCCCCCATCCCCATATACGGACCTTTATGGGTCCCCCGAAGGCTCGGCCAGCCGGTAGACGCGGCGTACAGTCCGTCCGCGTGCCGGCAGATGTGGTTCCCGCCTTTGCGGTCGGGGAACGCCTCTAAGAAAGGACGCTGGTGCTGTTCCTGAAAACCTTTCAGTCCATAGGTAGTCCCGATACCGTGGGGTCCGTACCAGAGCATGTCCCGATGCCAGAACCGTTCCTGCCCCATGCAGTCCAGGTTTCCGGACCCGTCATAGTCGGAAAGTCCTTTAAGCATCGCCTCGACTAAGGTGAGAGTTTTAGCGGAAACCGCCGGGTCCTGTTCTTCGAGCAGGATGCCGTCACCGGCCTCGGGCCCCGGGGCGAATCCCGGCTCTCCCAAACAGGGAGAGAGCACGTCCCATCCTGCCTGACGCATGACATCAGGAATGTCCAGGATGATGTAAGTTTCGCTTATCTTACCCGACTCGATCTTACAGAACTCCCCGAACCGTACAGCAGTCTCCCGCCCGGTAGCCGGGATCCCCAGCCAGTCGTCTGCAAACGTTCCCTGAAAATAGCCGGTCCCGCTTACCCACCGGTCTCCTTTGAAATCACCGCCCATCAGGATGTACGGTTCCCTCACTGCGCCGGGAAATGCAAGGAGAAACGGTCCCCAGAAGCCCTCATAGAGGGCCCCAAGTCCTTTCAGATCATTGATCGGATGGGGCCCCTGCCAGAAGGTGTCCTCATGGAGATACTTTTTGAGTTCTGAAGGGATCTCATCCTTTCGTTTTCCATTACAACTATTCCAGTACTCCCACACAAGCTGCTTATCATTCATATCTGTATTACCCTTTGACCGCTCCTGCCGCAAGTCCTTTGACCAGGTGCTTCTGGAAGAAGATGATGATGATGACAATCGGAATTGTGGCCGATACCGCCGCCGCTGCCGCCAGCGTAATGTGCCCCGGGGCCTCTCCGCCTGTAAACTGCGCAATTGCAACAGGGAGTGTCCACTTGGACTGGGTCAGTACCCGCGCCAAGAGAAACTCGTGGTAGGCCAGGAGCAGAGAGAACAGTCCGGTCGAGATAATACCCGGCCACGCGGTGGGGATGACGACCCGCAGAAATGCTGCAAACGGCCCCAGACCGTCTATCCGGGCCGACTCTTCGATTGCTTTTGGAATTTCTGCAAAGAACGCGCGCATCATCCAGATGGTGAAGGGCTGGTTTGCAGCCACCAGTACCAGGATCAGCATGATGTATGTATCGTGCATTCCCGTCATCTGTCCCAACGAGTAATACGGCAGAGCAAACGCCATTCTCGGAAGCGCCCTGAATCCCAAGGCAGCGATGAGGATAACTACCCCGCCGATGCCTGTATACCGCGCCAACGCATATCCAGAAATGCTCCCGATGGTCATAGAAATGACCACTACTCCGACGGTAACGATGACCGAATTGAGAAAGTAGTTGTAGAACTCGGCCGTATCTATGACGCGTGGGATGAACCAGAATATGAACACGATGAGAAACAGAATCCCCAAATAGATTAACCCTTGAGGAACTTTCAGCCGGTCCGACAATACGATGAGCAGAATGAGGGCCGCGATGAGGGCAATGAGAATAAACCCGAGAAACCCGAAATTCTCCGGAGTGGATGTTATCCAGAGTTCCTCATAATTCCGGAAGGTTGGACTGAATATTACCAGCGGTTTCTTCGCAAATGCCTGCCTAACATTTTTGAGTGATTGAAGCGCAGTCCAGAAAAAAGGCAATACACTGTAAATGATAAAAACCAACAAAATGACATAGATCAGAACTCTTACTGCCGGATTTTTAAACGGTCGCATAATCTACTCCTTCCCCATCTGGGCTCGGTAGGTTTGACGCAGGAACGGAATGAGTACCACCAGGACGCCGAGCACCGTTAACACGGCGGTGGTATTGGCCCTCCCTAGACGCTGGACCTGCATACCAATTCGGAAGTTGTACATCATGAGGTTCTCTGCATGGTAAATCGGGTTCTGCTCCGTAATGACATAGACACTGTCGAACATCCGGTACATGTCCATGATGAGAATCATGGAAGTCATTATCAGCAGCGGCCTCAGATGAGGGACGACCACATTCCAGAGCTGCTGGATACGGCTTGCTCCGTCGACCTCCGCAGCTTCCAGCTGCTCCTGAGGCAGGGTCTGCAGTCCGGCAAAAAACACCACCAGAGGATAGGGGGTCGCATGCCAGATGAGATGCAGAATGACCAGCGCTTTGACAGAGGTCGGGTTAAAGAGAAACGGTCTTCCGAATATGATCTTGTACAGATATTCGATCAAACCTCCCACCTCAAACAGCTGCTTGAACATAAGCGTTCCTACAACAGGTACAACGATGAAAGGAAGCAGCATCAGGGCAAGGAACACACCCCGGACTCCCATCGAAACCTGATCGAGAAGAAGCGCCATAACAAAACCGAGGAATATTTGGGAAGGAACGGTGAAGACGATGATGAGGATGGAAAACCGGAACGCCTCCCAGAACTTTGGGTCGGTAAGAATATAGCCGTAGTTCTTGAATCCTACGAAATCGGGCGCGTTTATATTGATGAATGTGACGAAGTGTAAACTCAAGATAGCTGCCATTGCCAGGGGAAAAACCATGAGCACAATCATCACCAAATTACTCGGGGCCGAAAATTGATAGAATGTTTTACGTTTCATTAGTATCATTCTCCTACCGTCCCGTTACGGACGGAACATGCAAAAAGGCATCTGCACCCGGCAGGTTGCTCGTCGGTGTCTGCACCGCCGGCTAAAACCGGATACAGATGCTGCCTCGAGGTAAACGAATTATTTGATAAATCCGTTCGCTTTTGCTTCCTCGGTGTAGTTCTTTTCTGCTCTTGCTAATGCGTCTCTCGCTGTAAGCTCACCGGTACCTACAAGCGGAAGAAAATCGCCGAGGGCTGTTCGTACAAGAGAGAGTGAGGGTACATTCGGATAGCTTCCGATTCCTTCAGCAAGGCCTTCCATTGCTGCCGGCATGTAGGGGCCTACTCCTTCTGCCTGTGCCGCTTTTGTCCTGGTCGGAATTCCGTGCTTTACCGCTCTCATTTGGCTTTCAAGGTCTACTGTTTCCATGATTGCTTTAAAGATCAGTTCAGGGTCTACATCGACCGCTTTCGGTATGCAGTAGAAATCATTCCAGGCGCTTGCCACGAGGGGTCCGCCCGCCTCTGCAGCCGGTGACGGGGCAAAAGCAAGTTCTTCAGGATACGCCGATACTTCAGGGTCTTTCATATTCACTGCACGGCTCGCCCAGGTGTTGGAGAAGGCAAGACGGCCGGTTTGAAGACCGATTTCGGTATCATCCACGCTGTAGGACCTGCCTACAGGGCCCATGGCCGTTTCACTGATTTCGACCATCAGCTCGAGTGCTTTTACGCCGGCAGAGCTGTTAAAAGCTGCTGTCAAATCATCATTGACATAGTCTCCTCCGAAGGCACGGAGCAGCTGAAAAAACTCGATCTCCCAGGCCCAGCCTGCATGGAGATTGATCACATAAGGTACTTCGATGCTCTCTTCGTCCTTGAGCTTTACTGCCGCGGCCAGCACCTCATCGTAGGTTGTCGGTACGTCGATATTGTGCTTTTCGAAGAGGTCTTTTCGGTAGATCATCTGGAATGAGTTGGATACCGCGGGGATTCCTACGATCTGTCCGTTTACGGTGGCACCTTCCCAAGCTGTCTCGGGGATATCGTCGAGGTCATACTCATCACGGTATTTTTCGACAAGATCATTTAAGGGCATGAGCCAGCCGGGATGACCCCATTCGGCGATCTGTGTATTTGCTGCATGGACGATCTCGTAGGGGGATTTTTTCCCGCCGGAAAGGGCGAGCCGCACCTGTTCCTGCGCGCTGCCCGAATCGAGAAGCTGGGTGTTCACTTCCAGGTTTTTGATTGCATTCAGTTTCTCGAACTCTTTCGCGTAGAACTCGGTGATAGGGAATGCCCAGCCGATCACATCGATGGTGGTACTTTTCTCCGGAGCTTCGATATTGAACTCCGAAGTTGCAGCAGCTTCACTACCACCTTCAGCTTCCTGATCACCGCCTGCAAATACCAGCAGTCCGGCAATCATCATAAAAGCAAGAATAAAACTTAGCTTTTTCATTAGGATTTCCTCCTTAAGGTTTCTGATTTCATATACATGAAATCGTTATTGTTACCCGAACGGGTTAACATGCTGTTATGTCTACGTATTCAATTATCATAGTAAAAAGGTATCTCCCCTGCATATTTTATTGACCTCATTTCTTCCTGGTCGATTCTCTTTCTATCAACGTACCTACCATTTCGGTTTTCACCGGATGATATTCGGGTATTTGAATGCGGTTCATCAGGGTTTCGACAGCGATTCGGCCGATTTCATCGAAATGATATTCAATGCTGCTCAGCTGGGGAGTTGAGCTTATACTGAGAATGGTGTTCTTTCCTCCGACAATACTGATGTCTTCGGGTACTCGGAACCCCTTTTCCTGACACGCCCTTAAAATTCCGATGGCAAATACGTCATTTACCCCCATAATCGCGTCGATATCGGAATATTCCGATAAAAGCCGTATCGTACCGGCATGAGCGGAATCCGGAGACCACCAATCCGTATGGTATTCGATTATTTTCGCGTTTCCTTCCGGGTCTTCCGAAGCGGCTTGCATGCAGCCGGCAATTCTTTCCAACTCCCGGTAATACTCTTTCGGTCCGTCGAGATAAACAATATTTTTGTGTCCGGTATCAACGAGACGTTTTGTGGCTTTGTAGTAGGTTTTTTTACCGTCGACGCCGACTTCATCGATCTTTTCAACATCGAGATTGGATAAAAGTGATACGACCGGTATAGAGAGTGAGTTCAATTCCTCTAAGAGATCGGTATTGATCAAGCCGGTAACGAACAGTCCGTCCACTTTGTCTAATAGGCCGGAAAACCGCTCCTTGCCGGACTGTTCACCATAGACGATATAAGAGGTAATGAGATGATTGCCCCATTTTTGGACATGTGAATCGATGTGTTTTAGCAGATTTTCGAATATCGACTCGACTGTTATTTGCGGCTGGGGCGCATCACCTAAATCGATAACGAACCCGAGAGTACCGGTTTTTATCGAACTCGACTGCTCAGGAGGAAGCTCGAGAACATACCCCCCTCTGCTCGGCAGAATTTCGATATACCCTTCCTTTTTGAGGGTACCGAGAGAAAGTTTGGCAGTCTCCCTGCTCACCCTGAATATATCCGCCAATTCGCGTACCGAAGGCAATTTATCACCGGGAGCATACTCGCCTGATTTTATCTTTACTTTCATGATTTCCGCTATCTGTTCCTGCAGTGTGAGTTTTGACGTCCTGGTGAGAAGCCTATAATCGTCGGTTTTAAATAGTACGTCATTTGACGGCATGATATTATCATACACCCGGTTTTCCGAGAACGCAAGGAAATATTTCAGTTTTTACCCGATTTTTTTCAAATTAGCCAAAAATAGACCGTTCTGACTACTTAAAACCCCAAATCCAGGCTATAGAGGGTATGTTCATCTCGTCGTAAGGGAGGCAGTACGATATTTGTCACTTTGAAAATCAGCTTTCCTGGTACTATTCGGTCCGGCAGAGCCCGGTTGCAACTCACATGTCTGTTACGACTGCTCGCTCTTCACTTTCCGGAGCAGTTCGT
>CAZKZZ010000096.1:0-14337 GCA_964557375.1 uncultured Spirochaetales bacterium
GCAACAACCGTGCCACTCACGTGCTCAACAAACTCTGCTTTTCGAACTTTCCAGTCTAGGCTCTTAACTTGATCAGACAGCACCACGCCTTTAGTTGTGCTATTATTCAGTGAAACTTCGAAAGGATATCCTTTTTTTCTGCTCGTTATCGGACATGCAATGAGTAGACTTGTTTTTTTGTTATACTCCTTCGGAGACAGGACAATTGCCGGTCTTTTACCAGCCTGTTCATGGCCTGCCTGAGGACTGAAATTGAGATTAATGATATCTCCTCTACCGGGAATATATAGGGGCATCACCAGATCTCTTTGCCGAAAGGGCTTTTCATTATAATTTCATCATGTATATTGGTTTCATCAATTTCTGCGAGAAGGTCTTTCAACAAAGGTTTCTTTACCGGTCTAATGATAATCTTGTTGGAATCCTCAGTTATTTCTACTTCCGAATCGTTTTCAAGATTAAGTTCTTTGATCATAACATTAGGGATTCTGATGCCAAGGCTGTTTCCCCATTTCTGTATTTTTGTTCTCATATTTGAAATATATATAAAGTATACACATTGATCAATTGTAAATACTAAAGGTGCTTTAAAACAAAAACACCATTTGATTTTGAGGAGATTCATCTATATATTTAACTGAGAAATCTTTATCCAGGCGGGGTTGTAATGGCCGAGAAAACAGACGCAATAAAACAAGCTGTAGAAAGTACTTTCGTCGAAAAAGTAAAGCAGGTGTTCGGAGATTCGCTGCACTCGATACTCCTCTACGGGAGCTACGTCGAAGGGAACTTCAAAAAGGACATCTCCGATATCAATGTACTGATCATCTTAAACAAGTCCGAATACTCTCAAATCAGCACGTTCGGCAAAGAGTGCAGTAAATTGATAAATAAGTACAACATAACTCCTCTTATACTGAGGAAGCAGGAGTTTTTAAACTCTGCCGATGTATTCCCTATGGAGTACATGGACCTCGTGGACCGGTATAAGCTGCTTTTCGGTGAAGATATCACCGGCGAGCTCAACCTTGCTCCCAACAATCTTCGGCATCAGCTCGAATACCACCTGCGCGGCAATGTCAATTCACTCCGACAGCTTATTACCGCATCAAAAGGGAAGACCAGAGTGCTGGGTAAAAATCTCAAAACCTGGTTCGGTTCTTTCTTGAGTTTGTTTCGGGGGCTTTTGCGGCTCAAGGGGGTCTCTCCGATTCCGCACAACGGCGAAGATGTACTCTTAAAAATGAAAGAAGAGTTCTCTTTTGACAACGCTCCGTTTCAGGAGCTTTTCGATTACCGTAACGGCGGGGACGCCGATGTAGAAACATTGGCTTCGAGACTCCTAACAGTTCTGCAGGACCTGGTCTCTACTGTGGATTCAATGGAAAGTTGATGGGTGTCAGTACAATGATTAAGTCAATTAAGAAAAAATCAACGGCCGGTTTATTTTGCATTATTGTTTTGCTCTTGACTGCGACCGCGGGCACCGGCCTCTTCGCTCAGGAACTGCCGGAACCGCAGGGGTACGTAAACGACTTTGCAGGCGTTATAAGCTCCGGTGATGCTTCCCGGATAACGGAGATCAGTGCTGTCGTGGAGAAGGAAACGGGTGCACAAATTGCGGTCGTTACAGTACCTTCGATCGCCCCCTACGCCACTATCGAACAGTTTTCTATCGAGCTGGCCGAGAGCTGGGGCGTGGGCCAGGAAGGCGAAGACAACGGAGTGGTGCTGGTCCTGGCAATGGAGGAGCGAAGATTTCGAATCGAAGTAGGGTACGGTCTGGAAGGGGCGATTCCCGACGGACTGGCCGGAGAGATCATGGACAAATCGATGCTCCCCGCCTTTCGAAACGGCAACTACAGCGGCGGGATGCTCAAAGGGGTGGAAGCAGTCGCGGGGATCATAGCCGATGAGTACGAAGTAGACTTGGGTAACTTCCAGCTCGAAGAGAGCAGGCAGTATACCCGCACCGGCGGCGGAGAATCAGCTCTGCGGTTCCTCGTCCCGCTTATCATCTTCATTTTTATAGGCGGGGGCAGGTTTTTTTGGCCCCTTCTGTTCTTAAGCGGTGTACACCGGCGCGGTTCATTCGGCGGCGGATTCGGGGCCGGCAGTTCTTCAGGCGGATTTTCCGGGTTCGGAGGCGGCGGCGGATTCGGCGGAGGTAGTTTCGGCGGCGGCGGCGCTTCGAGAGGGTTTTAACTAGGTAATACAAGGAGAGAATACATGGCAGCAGCAAAGAAAGGTGCGGCCCTCATTGCAGTGGGCATAGTTATAGGCATAGTCGTTCTTATAATCATCATTTTCTCGGCCTGGTTTATCAGCGCGCGCAATAATCTCGTGGCGATGGATGAGCAGATCGATTCGGCCTGGGCGGAAATCGACAATCAGCTCCAGCGGCGGGCGGACCTGATCCCCAACCTGGTAAATACGGTCAAGGGGTATGCTTCTCATGAGGAGGAGATATTTACTGACATCGCCAATGCACGTTCGAAACTCGCCGGAAGCGGGACTGTGCAGGAAAAAGCCGAAGGGTACAATCAGATGCAGTCTGCGTTGAGCCGCCTTTTGGTAGTAGTAGAAAATTACCCGAACCTTAAGGCTGATACTCAGTTTACTCGTCTTATGGACGAGCTCGCCGGGACGGAAAACCGGATTGCCGTGGCCCGCAAACGGTACAACGACACGGTGCGTACATTTAATACAAAAATACGGATGTTTCCTACATCAATCATTGCAAACAGCTTAGGGATGGAAAAACAGCCTTACTTCGAAATCTCCGAAGAGGCGCGGGAGACCCCAGAGGTGGATTTCGAAAGTTAACTATGAGACAGAAAACATACATTCTCACTTTTTTAACCGGAATTCTGGCTTTTACGATACTCGGATGTACTACAATGGGACCCGCCGGACCGATGCAGGCCGACTCTCCTGCAGCCGATATACAGATATTCAGAGAAAAGCTCCCAAACCTGCATGCTAATCTGTTTCACACCATAGACCGGGAGGAGTATTTTGCAAGACTCGATACGATCGAAGCCGGACTGGAGAATCTCAGTGATACAGAAATAGATATCGAGCTCAGGCGGCTCTTAGCCGATGTGGGGGACTCCCATACCGTCATCTCGTACAATCCTGCCCGGCTCTTTCCGTTTACCTTCAAACATTTTGCCGAAGGCACCTTTCTCTTGGCAGCATCCCCGCAGTACAAAGAATATGTAGGCATGCAGCTGGTCTCAATAAACGGTACCGGAACCGGCAAGGTAATACAGAAACTCGCAGAAATCATCCCCCACGAAAACGAAGCCCAGTTGTGGAGCGTTTATCCTCAGTTTTTGGTTAATACCCGTATTCTGAAAGGGCTTGAGATTATCAAAAACGGCGAGGCAGCGCTTCAGTTCGAAGACGGGGAAGGCCGCCTTCATTCAGTTACGGTAACAGACATCTCGGTAGAAGAAAACATCGACTGGGTGACCCTGTTGGGAGATATAGCACCCAAACCGCAGAGCGTCGATGCAATACCTCTCTATCTGCGGGACACAAAGGTCCCCTACCGGTACACCTATCTTCCGGAAGAGAACCTTCTCTATCTGCAGTACAACAGCTGCAGGAATATGGAGGGGATGCCGTTCCGGAGGTTTTTTGAAAAACTGAAAACAGAGGTTCTCGAAAACCCGAAGGCGTATCCGATTTCCAAACTGGTCGTTGACGTTCGTTTTAACGGCGGCGGAAATTCTACGGTCTTATGGCCCCTTATCAATTATGTAAAACAGGATGCAGTCGGCGGGAGAAAGTATGATCTTTTCTGCATTATCGGCAGAGCAACATTTTCCTCAGCCGTTCTCAACGCTATCGATCTCGAGCAGAAAGCAGATGCGATACTGGTAGGAGAACCCTCAGGGGGAAAACCAAACCACTATGGTGAAGTGAGGACCATCACCCTCCCCTATTCCGGCAGGACCCTGCAGTATTCTACCAATTACTTTGACAGATATGAAAAAGACACCGATTCGCTCTACCCGGACATCGAAGTCTTGTGGCAGTTCGGCAACCTTATTCGGTGGAAAGACGGCGCAATGGAGGAAATCCGCGCCTATTGATCCGGAGGGCATTCGGAGGAACCGGCAGCGGATAACTAAATTCAAGTAGCGGGAGTCTACATGAAAATTCCCCGAAAACAACAGTCAGGCAGGCTGGAGCGGAAAAAGTCACTTTTTTTCTCCTATCTCTTTCCAATCGAGACGAAAGAACACATGGACCGACACCTCGAAACTCTTCAGAAAGAACATCCGAAGGCGGACCACATCGTATACGCGTACCGGATCGGCCGGGAACCCCATACGACCAGCGGTTATTCGGATGCCGGAGAACCCCGGGGGACTGCGGGCAAACCGCTTTTCGATCTTATCGGCTACAAAGAACTTACCAATGTACTCATTGCCGTTGTCCGTTATTTCGGCGGTATTAAACTGGGTACCGGGGGGCTTGTCAAAGCGTACACGGAAAGCGGTCAAGTGGCCCTCGAGAAGGCCCCTGTAGTAGAACTTCACAACACAAAGACGATTACCGTAAAAACCGATTATCATTTCTACGAACCTGTAAAAAGATATCTGCAGCAGCATGAGATCACCGTTAAAGGAGAAGAGTTTACCACTGAGGTGCTTCTGGCTTGCTCAGTTATTGAGGAAGAGGCGGAGCAGGTCGGGCAGGAACTGAGTGAACTGACTAACGGCACCGTTATAATAGAATAGGGATTCGTCCACCCAGTATACATATAAGTATTTTCACGTTATGATGTTACATTATGCTGGAAATAGAAAAAATCGCGGAAGATATCGGGATAAGTGTCGAAGCGTACAAAAAATTGTGCCGGACCTTTCTCGAAAACAGTAAAAAAGATCTCGACAACCTAAAAAAAGCACTAGAGGCTGAAGATCGACAGGCTGTTCGTACCCTTGCCCACCATATAAAAGGGGCGGCACTAAATATTGATTTACTAGAGCTCTCGGAGCTGGCTAAAGGTTTGGAAAAATCGGCCGAAACCGGAACCATGGAAGACTTGAACACTCAGTTTCGAGCACTTGAACAGGAGTATAACAAATCTGAAAACTTTTTGAGGCAGCAGCTATGAAGAAGATTCTTGTCGTAGACAACAACCCGATGATCCTCGAATTTATGAAAGAGATTTTAGAAAAAGAAGGTTACGAGGTGGTGACCGTTGTCAACAGTCTATCCGCGCTGGACATACTGGAACGATTCACACCCGAGGCAATTTTTGTCGATCTGGTAATGCCGGGCATAGACGGAGAACAGCTCTCTCGCATTATTCGAAGCAGAGAGGAGCTAAACGATGCGCATATCATTATCCTTTCGGGCATTGCAGCAGAAGAGAGAAATATCGAGTACACCCCGCTCGCCGATGCCTACATCGCTAAGATGCCGTTTAAACAGATGAAACAACCGATTCTTTCCGTGCTCACCGATTTAGATCAGGGAAACATGAAGAAATACAGAGATACGGTAATAGGCAGAGACGTATTATACCAGAGGGACATTACCAATGAATTGCTCTACAGCAAGCGGCATAAAGACATCATACTCTCAGCAATATCGGACGGAATCATCGAAATCACGCCAACCCTCAATATTATCTACATAAACCCCGCAGCCTTAAAGCTGACAGGCGGGACCGAAGAACAAATGCTCGGTAGCGATTTCCTGGCCCATTTTACGGGGCAGTCGAAAGAAAAAATTGAGCACATCCTCGATAGATTGGATGACGGGTCGGATGAAATCGGAGAAGATGAACCGGTTTTTATCGGGGACCATCGCGTGCTGCTCACGTTAATTCCGATCCACTACGAAGATTACGATTCGATACTCGTTCTGCTCCAGGACATAACGATCAGGAAAAACGCGGAGTCAATAATCCACAATTCGCTTCAGACCAAGGACGAGTTTATTCACGAAATCAACCATCGGGTAAAAAACAACCTTCAGCTCATCACCAGTCTGCTGAGTCTGCAGTCCGGACAGGTAACTGATGAACGGATCGAGCGGTTTTTCCAGGAGAGCCAAAACCGTGTTACCGCTATGGCCCTCATCCACGAGCATCTCCACGAACAGGACACCAAACACGGTATACACCTCAAAGATTACATCGAAGACCTTCTCAATCAGCTCATTTACAGCGTAGGAGAACAATCATCAATTGTACGTACCTATGTAACAGTACCCGAATGCCATATCCCTCTCGATACGGCGGTCCCTCTCGGGTTGATGATCAATGAACTCGTTACCAATTCACTCATCCACGGCCGCAGCACTACTGAAGACGAAAACAAGATTTTCATAGACATTCAGGAAGAACAAAACGACTACGTCCTGACCGTCCGGGACAACGGCCCCGGTTTTCCGGAAGGGACCGAAATCGATACTTCGGAATCGATGGGACTGGCCCTTATCTCTATTCTCTCCCAACAGCTCGGCGGTTCCTGTTCTCTGCACAACGATGAGGGGGCCGTAGCCGAGGTGAGATTTCGGAGTCCATAATCGGTGGCAGGTATTGGAGAGCTCAACGAGACACCGCTGCACGCATCTTTGAAACAGCACTATATCGGGCCCTCTTCCCTAACGGAAGCTAAAGTCGACAGTTTTGTGGTAGACATTTTCAATCCCCCTTCCCGAATAATCGAAATCCAGACCCATGGATTATTTAGGCTGAAACGCAAGCTGCTGAGCCTGCTCGACCGTTACCGGATAACCGTTGTCTTACCTCTGCCCGAAACCAAATACATAACCGTACTCGATGGAGAAAGTAAAAACGTACTGTACTCCCGCAGGTCCCCCAAAAAAGGGACCTTTACAGACAGCATCCATGAGCTGTGCCCGGTCCGGGACATCCTGTATCATGAAAATCTCACCGTTGAGATACCGTTTGTAACGATGAGTGAAATACGGATAAATGACGGTAAGGGAAGCTGGCGGAGAAAAGGGATAAGTATCAGCGAAAAAATATTGGACCACATAAACGGTACAACAGTCTTAAAAGGGCTTCCCGATTATCTTCGGTATCTTCCGGATTCACTCGAGGAGCCGTTTACCAACCGTGTACTTGCCGAAACGCTGAAAATTCCTGTAAAAATGGCCTCGAAGATAACCTATTTTCTTCGGTATTTGGAATTGATTAGAATCGATGAGACAAAAAACCGTACGTATCATTACGTAATAAACGAAAAGAGCAAGAAAGGAGTACATGATGGGAAAACTTGAAAAAAAGACAGCTATTGTTACCGGAGCTACCAGCGGGATGGGCCGCGGCATTGCCGAACTGTTTGCAGCAGAAGGCGCCTCCGTTGTCGTAGGGGGGCGAAACGAAGAGCGGGCGAAGGAAGTGGTTTCGGGCATTACTGAAGCCGGCGGGAAAGCGGTATACAATTTAGGGGATGTTACCGGGCCGGAGGCCAACCGGGCCCTTATTAACACAGCGGTAGATGAGTTCGGCGGCGTGGATATTGTAGTCTGCTCTGCGGGGGAGCTCGGCATCAGCTCACTCACCGATTGTTCCGAAGAGCTGTGGCTTAAAACGTTTGCATCGAACGTACACGCCGTGTTCTACCTCCTCAAATACGGAATTCCTGAAATGCAGAAACGGGGCGGAGGTTCGGTCGTCGTTATTGGGTCGATCGCGGGATTCAAAGTGTTCCCCAATCACCCGGCGTACAACGCTTCGAAAGGGGCAGTACCGCAATTGGTCAAACAGGTGGCCCTCGATTACGGGCCCCACATCAGGATCAACGCAATTCATCCCGGGCAGGTCGACACTCCCCTGCTGTGGGATTCGGCCAAGGCGTTTCCCAACCCGGAAGAGGTGGTCCAGGAGACCGCGGAAAAGCTCCCCCTCAAACGGTTGGGCATTCCCAAAGATATTGCCAAAGCCGCTCTGTTTCTGGCAAGTGATGACGGCTCCTGGATAACAGGAGCGAACCTCTTTGTAGACGGCGGGTCTTCCTGTATGCCGTAACTATAGTCTCCGGCACGCCGCCGATACCTACCGTTCTTCCTGTATGCCGTGACCGTTGCCTTTTCCCGGCTTTCTCACTACAATCGGGGCATGAAAATTGGAATAATCGGACTACAGAATTCCGGAAAAACAACCGTATTCAACGCGCTTACAAAATCGGAGGCGGAAGTGACCTCCTATTCATCGAATAAAGTAGAACCTAATCTTGCCGTCGTCGACGTGGAAGACGAGCGGGTCATCAAACTCTCCGAGATGTACCGACCGAAAAAAACGGTGTTTGCAACAGTAGAGTTTATAGATTTTGCAGGCCTCACTTCAGGTTCGGCTAAGGACGGACTGTTCTCCGGTGCCGCCATGGGAGAAGTAAAAACAGTACACGCTTTAGCCGTAGTACTGCGCAACTTTCATGATGAGACGATCGACGCGGCTCTCGGTCTTGCCGATCCCGTCTCCGACCTCGAGACTTTAGAAGACGAACTGGTACTCTCCGATCTTATCATTACCGAAAACCGGCTGGAACGGATTGCTTCGGATATGCAGCGGGGGAAAAAAACACCCGCACTGGTTACGGAAGAAAAACTGCTCGAGAGGATCAAAGAACATCTCGATAACGGGAAGCCGTTAAGGCATCTCGATTTAAACGAAGAAGAGCTCAAGATGATCGGCGGGTTCCAATTTCTCTCCCTCAAACCGGTCTTGGTTGTACTCAATTCGGACGAAACGAATTACGGCAAAAACAAGGACACCGTCTCCGATATCGAGAGGTCCCACCGGGTCATAGAGTTTGCCGGCAAATTCGAAATGGAATTGAGCGGCCTCGATGAAGAGGAGGCGGAGATTTTCATGGCTGATCTCGGTATTACCGAATCTGCCCGGGACCGGCTGATCAAGATGGCGTACAATCTATTAGGATATATTTCGTTTTACACCGTCGGGGAAGATGAAGTGCGGGCCTGGACCATTACCAAAGGCACCCCCGCCGTGGAGGCGGCCGGTGAGATCCACTCCGACCTGCAGCGGGGCTTTATTCGGGCGGAATGCTTCCGCTACGAGGACCTGATCACATACGGCTCAGAGAAGGAAGTGAAAGCGAAAGGGCTTTTGCGGCTCGAAGGAAAGGAGTACACAGTAAAAGACGGCGATATTCTCAATATCCGGTTCAGCATATGATTAGAGCAGTAATTTTCGATTTAGACGGTGTTCTTTTCGACTCCGAACCGGTACACAGAAAAGCGTGGTTGAGTGTCTTAAAAGAGACGGGACACCCTTTTACCGAAAAAGATCTCCTCCCCTGGACAGGCCTGCCGTGTATGGACATGTCCAAAGAGCTTGCCACACAGATCGGCTACGAAAAGCCGTGGGAGGACCTCTATCACAAAAAAGAGGGACGGTACAAGCAGCTCATCACCGAAAATAATCCTTTTTTCCCCGGCCTCCGTGACGCGCTGGAAGAACTAAAAAAGAAGTATCGGTTAGGTTATGCGACCTCGACGATCGGCGAGACGGTGCGGATCCTCTTCGATATCGCAGAGTTAACGACGATCTTCGAAGACGGAGTAGTTTTCGAAGAAGTGGCCCACACCAAACCTCATCCGGAAACATACCAAAAAGCTGTCTCCAAATTGGGGCTCCTATCGGAGAAGTGTGCAGCGGTCGAAGATTCCATCGCCGGGGTCGAGTCGGCCAAAAAGGCGGGCCTCTACACTATCGGGGTGTGCACGACATTCAGCAGGGAAGAGTTGGCCCGTGCGGACCGGACCTTCGAGACCACCCTCGAGGCCTGCAGATGGCTCCTCGATGGCGGCGTATCAGGTATCGCAGGAAGGTTCAAATAGTTTCTTCCGTTTTTCGAGATAGCGATACTTGACGGTGAGCATCGACGGGACCACCACTAAGGTCATAATTGTAGCAAAACTCAGACCGAAGAGCATGGTGAGGGCGAAATTGCGCCAGTATTCGGAAGATTCCGAGCCTACCTGGATCCCGAACGTGTGAACATCGAAACTCACGCCTAAAGCCATGGGAACGAGTGCGAGTATGGTGGTAAGTGCGGTCAGGAGCACCGGCCGGAGCCTGGTTTTTCCCGCCTCTACGACCGCCTCCCGCCAGGGAGTACCACCCCGGATCAACAAATGGGTATAGTCTACGAGGACGATACAGTTGTTTACCACCACACCGGCTAAGGCAATACACCCGATGCCGGACATGATGATGACAAAACTCTCCCCGGAGAGAAAAAATCCCCACAACACACCGCCGATCGACAGAAACACGCTGTAGATGATGATAAACGGGTCGGCAAACGAGTTGAATTGGGCGATGAGGACAATAAAGATTAGAAACAACGCGACCATAAACCCCTGGATGAGGAAAGTCGTCGACTCCTCCCGGACATCGAACCCGGCCCCTGTGCCCAGCGAGTACCCCGGAGGATAGGCCGCTTCGAGTGCTCTGACTTTCCGCTCTATTTCAGACTGGATTCTCCCCCGCTCCGGTGTGCCTTCCTCGAAGTTTGCCCAGATATTGACGGCCCGCTTCAGGTTGCGGTGCTTGATTACTCCGAGTGAAGAACGGGGAGAAATGGAGGCAATGCTGCTTAACGGGACCAGGTTGTCCCCCCGGGTCATCACTTCGATATTTCGCAGCGCATCGATACTGTTTCTGTGCTCGTCTTGGTACCGAACATTGATGTCATACTCGTTTTCATTCTGCCGGAAACTGCCGATCGTACTGCCGTTGACCGCGGTTCTGATGGTCCGTGCAATAGTGCTCGTGGAAAGCCCGTGATACGCAGCGCGTCCCCTGTCTATGGAGATATTGAACTCGGGGCGGGACGCTTCGTAATCGCTGTCTATCTCTTTGAACTGGCCGTATTCGGAGAGCACCTCGATAAGCCCGGCGCTCAAATCACCTAATATCTGGTAATTCTCACCGGTTATTTCATAGGAGATGTCATCTCCGGTGGGCGGCCCCTGATCACTTTCCTCGATCTTTACTTTAGCGCTGGAAACATCAGCCATCCGTTCACGCAGTTCCGCAACAGCCTCGGCCCCTTTTATATCCCGTTCGTTGTACGGTTTGTAGGTTATACCGATCATTCCTAAGTGCGTTTCCGTGTCCCCGCCGACCCGTCCGGTCACACTTTCATAGCTTTTAAGGGATGCAGGGGATGCTGCCACGATTTCTTCGATCTCACGGACCGTTTTATCGGTACGGTCGAGCGGTGTGCCCTGGGGCAGTTCGATCCGCACCCTCGCCCGTTCGGGGTCGAGATACGGAAAGTACAGCGGGTCCTCGCCGAATAGGGCGAACAGGGCAATCCCCCCGGCGACCACTGCTGTCACACCGAAAATTGTAATTCCCGCATATTTGGTAGCACCGTGGAGAAGCCGCTGATACACCGACTGTACGTTCGCAAAAACACCGCCGCCTTCGGTAATCCGCTTATACTGCTTTTCCGAGACTTTGAGAAAAGATGCGCAGAAGACCGGATTAATGGCAAGGGCAACACAGAGAGATGAAGCCAAAACGATAATGACCGTCTTCGGCAGAAATGACATGATGTCGCCCATAAGACCCGGCATAAAGATAATGGGCAGAAAGGCGAGGCATGTTGTGAGGGTGGAGGCAATAATCGGGCCTGAGACTTCCTTGGCTCCGTCGATTGCAGCATCCCGGCTGCATTTACCCATCGTCCCGTGGCGGAAAATATTTTCAACGATAACGATCCCGTTATCCACGAGCATCCCCAACGCGAGGAGCAGGCTGAAGAGGACGATCATATTGAGGGTAATGCCCAAAAGCTGCAGCACAAAGAACGAGAGAAGCATCGAAAACGGTATGGCAAGTGAGACGAAAAGCGAATTGGTCCGGCCTAAAAAGAGAAGCGTTACAATAAAGAGAAGAACAAACCCGGAGAAGATGTTGTTTTCGAGGTCGGCAATGATGGACCGAATGTAGTGGGATTCATCATAGGTGATAACGACTTCCGTGCCTTCAGGCAGTTCCTCTTCTACTGTTTTCAGCCTCTCTCTGACCGCGTCGGAGAGCTCGATAATATTTGCTCCTATCCTCTTTTTGACCGAAAGTGTGATGGCAGGCTTTCCGTTCAACCGGGAATAGGTATCCGGTTGGGCATTTTTAAACCGTACCGTACCGAGATTTCCCAGCCGTACTTTGACCGGCCCGGATTCTACATAGATATCCGCAAACCGGGCGGGATCTTCGATCTCACCGGTAACAGCAAGCGAGAAGTTCTTTTCTCTATTGTTGAGCCTTCCCCCGGGAATAGATACGTGCTCACTTCGTACCGCATTTGTGACATCATCGATCGAAAACCCGTAGGTACGCAGTCTGACCGGATCGAGCTCGATGGCCATCTCTTTTTGGGGATTGCCCGCAATATCGACTTCGAGCACCCCGGAGAGCCGTTCCAAATCCTCCTGCAGGGACAGCCCGGCTTCATCGATGACTTCCACTCCGTCCGGATGAGATAGTACTACCTGAAAGATGGGCCAGTTGGACACACTGAACTCTCTTACCTGGGGATCATCCGCGCCGTCGGGAAGGTTCGGCTTTGCAAAATCGACCCGGTCTTTCACCCGGCGCAGCGCGTCTTCGACACTTACCTCAGAAGTAAACTGCACAAAAATAAAAGAGATGTTCTGTCTGCTCTCGGACGTAATTTCATCGAGACCGTCCAAACCTTCGAGCTCATCTTCTAACGGCTGGGTCACGAGCCGCTCTATGTCTTTCGGGGAGACTCCGATATAGCTCGTATTAACAAATATATACGGCTGCTTGATTTCGGGCATTGATTCTCGGGGGAGCTGGATGTAGGCGATAACCCCCATGATTACAATGAGAATAGAAAAAGCGAATACAGCCATATGCTTTCGGATGAACAGTTCAATCACAGACTACCCGGTCCTCTCAGTCGATTCGTACATGTGTCCCGTCACTGACCTTATTGGTCCCTCCGATTATGACCTTGGTCCCCGCTTCAATGCCGTCGGTTATCACGATTTCGGTATCGTTGGACGGACCGGTTTGTACCGGTACTCGGTGGGCTTCCATGTCATTTACGATCATGATGAAATTTTCGTCCCCGCTGGTTATTACGGTCCGTGCAGGAACGACGATCTGGTCCTCGAGTTCCTGAAGTTTTAAACTCACCTCAGCGGTAGAACCGGAAAATAAAAGCCCTTCACTGTTATCGACAACGATTTCGATATCGTAGGTGAGACTTCTTTCAGATCGTACTCTGTCGACACTCGTAATCTCTCCCTGCCACACCCTTTCGGGGTACCCGGCAACATACACTTCGGCCCCGGTAATACCGGTAAGCTCTCTAATGTCCGACTCCGGAATTCCCACCGTTACTTTCATCTGAGACATATCGGCAACCGTAAAGGTGACGGTACCCGGCTGCAGAGTCTCATACAGCTCGATGTGTTTGGCAGCGACGACCCCGTCTAACGGTGATATACAGAAAGCACCGTCGCGCCTGTCTTTTGCATCGAGAAGCGCGGCTTTACTCTGCATCCAGGCGAGATGGGCTTGGTCTACCTGCACTTGGGCCGTATTACCGGCTTCAAAAAACCGCTTCTGCCGCTCGTACGATTCCCGGGAAATCTGTTCACTCAATACGGCAGTCTCTAATGCAGCATCAGCTTTACCGGGGTCGATCTTTGCCAGGGACTGCCCCCGCGATACAGCATCGCCGACCTGCACATCGACCGAATACACCTGTCCGCCTGCCGGTGTAATGAGTGCCGCTTCATGGATGGCCCGTATTTCACCGTAATAACGGCCGTATTCGATGAAATCACGCGGTTCAATCGTCAATACCTCGACAGGGACTCCGTTTTTTCTATCAGAAGCTCCTGGCGAACCCGCTGCTCCCTCCTCCTGTTCTGTGCAGGAGGAGAGAACGATTATTGCTACAACAGCAAAAAGAGTGAGGCTTCGTTTTATGAATGTGATAAACGGAAAGGGTGCCATCGATAGTATCCTCGGGATGTGTTCATGAAACATAGTTTTTTTTATTTAAATAGTCAACTGAAATGAGGTACCCTTATTTAATTCTAACAAAAATGTTATACATCCGGTGATGTACTATATTGATGTGCTATATTGATGTGTTATGGAAACTCTATTGAAACACTTCTTTGTGATTATCGCTGCAGGACTCTTCATAATTGCTTCCGGGTATGCCGGCGGTGTAAACGAAGGGGTGCAGGAGGGTGTACGGGAAGGGGCCTTTACAGTGAATGCCGGTTTTACCGTTGTTTTCGACGCAGACCTCGAAG
>CAZKZZ010000097.1:0-14291 GCA_964557375.1 uncultured Spirochaetales bacterium
AGCTGGTCACCCCGCTTAAAAAGGGGCCGGAGTATCTGCCCGCCTTCGCCCTCGCTTAACGGGAAGGTGTAACGTGTAACAAGGTTTGAGGCAGTAACTAAATCTACCCAACCGGTTCCCCGTTTATACCGATTACAATCTTTTCTAACGGAATGGACCGGGAGGCTTTCTCCACTGCCATCTCGGCGAGCCGCCACAAACCACTGCAGCAGGGAACTTCCATGACCAGTACCGTCAAACTGGTTATTGCAGCTTCATCAATCAGGGCCGTGAGTTTGTCCAGGTACACCTGCTGGTTGGAGTCCAGTTTCGGGCAGGCAATAGCTAACGTCTTGCCCTGCAGATAGGTGTTATGAAAATCACCTACTGTGAAGGCTGTACAGTCAGCCGCTAAGAGGAGGTCACTCTCCCTGTAGGAGGAGGCCCGGGGATTGATGAGGTGCATCTGGACCGGCCAATGACTGAGCCGGGAAACAGGCGCTTCTGCCGCCGCGGTTGTTTCCGTTGTTGTTTTCCCTGTTGTTTCCGTATCTGCAGGTGTCCCCACGGTCTGTTCCTGCGTCCCGGGGCAGCACGGTTTTTCGAATACCGGTTTTTCTATATATGCACCAGGGTCGAAACCGTGCTCTTCGAGATAACGTACCGCCTCCTTATAGAGTTCGGTTTCGTTATGAGCATCGAGATGTTTTAAATGGGCCTTTATGGTGTTCTCCCCCTTACGGACGATATTTTCCATGACCCGTCTTTCGTCGTATGGTTCCGCTTCACGGTTCTCTATGGTTATCGCACCTTCGGGGCACTCCCCGATACAGGCTCCCAATCCGTCGCAGTAGAGGTCACTTACTAGTCTCGCCTTTCCATCGATCAGCTGGATCGCTCCCTCCGGACAGTTGGGAATGCACAACCCGCAGCCGGTGCATTTATGCTCATCTATCGTGATTATGTCCCGTTTCATCCTTATCTTTCTCCTCCATGTAATATTAGTAAACAGATAATAATCAAAATCCTGAGGAGAATCCGTAACAATTGTTACATTACTATGCATAGTTTAGGAGTTTTGGCAAAACTCCACTGCGATGCAGGGTCGTCTAATGAAAAAAAGTGTATCATTTGTCCTGATCGAGCATGAGCAGGGCCATTACCTTGGCATCTCCGACCATATTATCTATTACGCAGTATTCGTTGGGATTATGCGCGGTATCTTCGAGTTTGGCCCACACTACCGTCGGAATATGTACATTTCTCAGATATGCACCAACCGTACCTCCGCCGATACCGACAAGCTCCGGCTCGACCCGGTACACTTCACCCACCCTCTTCTGCAGGGACTGCACCAATTCCGCATCTACCGGGGTTGCGATCGAAGAGACCCGCTGTTTGACCTCATACCGCACCGAGACTCCCCATTTTTTCTCGATCTGTCTGCATCGATTGTCGATTTCTTCGAGCACATCATCAACGGGAATATCGGGGATGATCCGGGAATCGAGACAAAACACATCTTCTCCCGGTATGGTGTTGATATTCGGTACATTTCCGTTTTTTCTCGTGGGTGAAAATGTAGAATAGGGGGGCTCGAAGAGAGTGTTCTGTCGGCTGAAATGGTCTTGAAGGGCGTGCAGGGCGAGAACGAGATCAGATCCGGCCACGAACGCGTTTATCCCGTGGTCGGGCCGAGACGCATGGCACTGTTTCCCTTCTACGGTGAACTCGAGCCACAGGACACTTTTCTCGGCGATTTCTACCATAGTTCCATCCGCTCTGCCGCCGTCGGGAACGAGGACCGAATCATTGTCCGTGAATAGGTTTTCTTCTCTGAGAAGATATTTGATGCCGTAATCGGAGCCCGTCTCTTCATCCGCAATAAAGAGCAGTTTGATAGTATAATCGGGAACCAGTCCGGTTTTAAGATAGGCCAGTGCCGCGAATACCGACGAGACGAGCCCCTGCTGATTGTCTTCGACCCCCCGTCCGAACAGTTTTCCGTCTTTTTCGACGACAGTGTACGGGTCACTGTTCCACATCTCCTCTTTTCCGGGCGGGACGATATCGAGATGGGTCATTATCCACACGGCTCGGTCATCCTTTTTTCCGGGAACGGTTGCTACAATATTAGGCCGCTTGCCGTTTGTCACCCGATCGTCCGGAGCGTTATAAAACGTGATATCAGTAAAGCCCTCTTTCTTAAGCCAATCGAAAAGTGCTGTACCTTTCTTCCACTCCCCATCTCCCCCGCTGTCCGGGGAGATGGCGGGAACAGCGGTAAGAAGTGACTGCAATTCTACCATCCTGTCTCTATTTTCTTCTAAAAAAGCAAACAGTTTCGATTTTGTATCCACAACAATTCTCCTTTCATTGAAAATACATGAAAAACAGGCCGGCCGCAACCGGTGCAGATTGACTTTTCCCTCCTGTTATGTTCTATAATGTGCAAACTATGACATCAAAAAGAGTTACTACCCGAATTTGTTTTACAGTATGTTTGCTTGCCGTTTTTCTGATTTTCTCCTGCGGACCTCGCGCCAAGGGGTACGGAGTACTGCTCTGGTCCCCGGACGAAACAGCTCAACCCTCAGGTTCGCTTGTTCCGATCTATGAAGAATCCGCAATCAAAGAGACATACACGGCCGGCATCGGCGAAGAGAAACAGCAGATCGAGATTCCCATGTGGCGGTTACGATACTTTAACAAGAAAAAAGATGCCGCGGCTGCTGCAGAACGATTCAGTGAATACGCGGATTCTTTCGCCGTAGCCGAACGGGACGGACTGCCTATTCGGGAGGAACCGAACTCCGATTCTCCCCGGGTGTACCGGCTCCGTAAAGGCCAGACCATCAAAATACTTACCCGAACCGACCAGCCTTTCGAAGAAGGCGGATTAAGTGACTATTGGTACCGGGTATTGACCGAAGACGGCTCTACCGGATATGCATTCGGGTATTTTCTCGATATAAAAACCGCGGGGGAGGAAGGGACCGGAGAGGAGACGGAAAGTACCAATCCACAGATCGCCTCATTTCTCTCTACCGTGTGGAGACCTGAACAATTCAAATCAATGATAGAGGAAAACCAGATCGATTTGAGTTCCTTTTCTCCTTCGTACGGTCTGTTTCCGCAGCCCCAGCAAAACAGAATAGAGCTCGTTACAGAAAAAAGAACTGTCACATTCGATTATAGTGATATTATTTCACTCGAAGACAACCGGTATATTTTTCAGGACACCTCGCTCAAACTCCGTTTTATCAATTCAGCACAAGTGTACATCGAGTATGAGTGGCAGGGAAAGACATTTACGGGCATGTACGTTAGAATCGAACGGGACATCGAAGCTCTCAGGGAACAGGAACAGCTGCGAAGGAAAAAACTGTTTACGATGCTCATCGATAAAGGGGAGGAGCTTTCCAGTTCCGCATACGGTACAATCAGATTGAATAAGGAGCGAGAGTTTACCTGGTATAATTATCAAAAATTGGTACCGCAAATTATTTCCCCTGAAGCAGGCAACAGCGGCACCCTCAGTTTTTCCCTCTTCTTGAGCGAAGAATTGAAAGAACAATACGACGGGGTAGTAACCTTTCACTTCGAAGGGGTAGACAGCGAAAAAAACGGAGCCCATTTTCTGTTTCGAAAGGAAAACCGCGGAGTCAAAATGGTGTATGTCCCGAAAAATGACATCAAAGATAATGTCGTACTTCGTGAAACCTCCTTCCCCATCGTCATATTTTTTACTGCCGGCGGATAACCGATGGGTTTGGTTCAACTCGACGATATATCGCTCTCCTTTGCGGACCGTCCTCTCCTGCAGCACATTACACTTTCAATCAGCTCCCTGGACCGGATTGCCTTAACAGGCGTTAACGGAAGCGGTAAATCGACACTCATGAAAATTATTGCCGGATTACAAACCCCTGATTCCGGCAACATTGTTTCCAAAGAAGGGACACGAATTTCCTACCTGCCCCAATCCGGAATCGTACACAGGGGCTCTACACTCACTGATGAGCTCGAAGAGGCTTTCTCGTACTACAAACAGCTCGAGGAGAAGAAACAGCAGTTGGAACAGAAACTGGCTGAAAACCGGGAAGATCGATCTCATCTGCTAGAAGACCAGCACACGCTGCAGGAAACACTTATTACCAGCGGATATTACGAGCGAAAGTCGAAAAAAGAGATGATCTGTATGGGTCTCGGCTTTACGGCGGAGGATATGGACCGCCCCTGCAGCGAGTTCTCAGGCGGATGGCAGATGAGGATCGCATTGGCAAAGATTCTTTTAGAGCAGCCCGATATCCTTCTACTCGACGAACCTACAAATTATCTCGACTTAGAAGCGAGGAACTGGCTCGAACAGTTTCTTGACAGCTACAGGGGAGGAGTATTGCTCGTTTCACACGACCGGTTTTTTCTCGATTCCGTCGTATCGATGGTCATGGAACTGTTCTTAGGCCGGATAAAGCGGTACCGGGGGAATTACTCCGAGTATGAGAAGAAAAGACGCATGGAGCTTGCACAGCTCGAACAGGCTTACGAACAGCAGCAGCAGGAGATAGCGAAAACGGAAGAGTTTATCCGTAAATTCCGGTACAACGCCTCCAAAGCAAAACAGGTTCAGAGCAGGATCAAGTATTTGGAAAAGCTCGAACGGATTGAACTGCCTGAGAATATGAAGTCGATTCATTTCTCCTTTCCCCAGCCGCCCCACTCCGGACGCAGAGTACTCACCGTAGAAGAGCTTTCAAAATCGTACGGAGATGCTACCGTCTTAGACGGGCTTCGGTTTACTATCGAAAAAGGTGAGCGCATTGTAGTGACCGGAGTAAACGGGGCCGGGAAATCGACACTGCTTCGAATTTTAGCAGGGATAGATACGGAGTATTCCGGAGAAGTAAAATACGGGACCGGGGTCACACCGGGGTACTTTGCTCAGGACCATGAAATGTTTCTCAGTTCTGAAAACAGCGTCTACGAAGAGGTGGAACAGGAAGCCCCCACCGAACTCATTCCCGGCCTCCGAGGCCTGTTAGGCGCTTTTCTGTTCAGGGGGGATGATATTTATAAGAAAACACACGTATTAAGCGGGGGAGAAAAAAGCAGACTTTCTTTGATCAAACTGCTGCTCCATCCTGTAAACTTTCTCATACTCGATGAGCCGACCAATCATCTCGATATCCACTCTAAAGATATTTTGTTAGAAAGCCTGCAGCAATTTTCAGGAACGTTGATATTCGTCTCACATGACCGTTACTTTATCGAACATCTTGCCGACCGGGTGATAGAACTCGAACATGGCAGGGCTACCCTGTATCCAGGCGATTACTCGTACTATCTGTGGAAAAAGGAAACCGAAACGGACCGGCCCGAAGAGCAGAACGGGAGAGAACTCCGGGAAGAGGTTCAAGACGATTTGAATCCAAATAAAATCAAACATTCGGTCGATAAAAGGCAGCGAAACAAACTACAGAATCTGCAGAAACGGGAGGGTGAGCTGCTCTCTGAGATGGAACAGCTCGAAGAGGAACTGCAAAAGCTGCACCGATCATTAGAGGACCCGGCAGTTTATTCCGATAGAGACAAAGCCGGAGAAAAACAGAAAGCGATAGAAGAGAAGCATCGTCTCCAGGAAAAACTCTCCCGGGAATGGGAAGAGATCGATATGACCTTAGCTTCTTTTCAAGGAGGTGAACAGTCGTGAACATACGGTATAACGCACCTGTAACCCTGACCTTTGCCTTGATAAGCACCTGCATACTCGCCGTTGATCAGCTCTTTGGTCTGGGGCTTATCCCCCGGTTTTTCAGTATTCCGGGGAGAGGTTACCTCTCCGGGGCCGGCTTCGCGGGAGTGTTTCGGTTATTCACCCATGTAGCGGGCCACTACAACTGGACCCATCTGCTTTCCAATTTTACCTTTATACTGCTCTTAGGCCCTAGTCTGGAGGAAAAGTACGGCTCGGGGTCGATCCTGTTTATGATTCTTGCCACCGCTTTTGTAACCGGGATCCTCAACATACTGCTCTTTTCTACAGGGCTCCTCGGGGCAAGCGGAGTGGTTTTTATGATGATTCTTCTTATCTCTTTTACCAATATCAAGAAAGGAGATATTCCGCTTACCTTTATTCTTGTCGTGGTCCTTTTTCTGGCCCGGGAAATTATCAATTCTTTCGAAACGAACACCATCTCCGAGTTTGCTCACATTATGGGCGGCATTATCGGGAGTCTGTTCGGGTTCTTCTCGAGAAGGAAACATTGAAGAAATGCTGAACTTTTAGTATATTTGGAAAAATGAACATATATATAAATCATCGCGGCAACGGAACGTGTCCGACTTGCAACTATAGGGATGATTGCTCCATACACACAACCTTGACCGATACTCTGGAAAAGAAAGGTAAGCGCAAACAGACGGAAATGGAGATCGTTATTTATTCCTGCCCGTATTATACAGAGAACAACTAATTCATAAGAGAAAAACCGATGGAAAAAAAACTTGAAGAAATCGTAAAACGGTATCATGAAATAACCGAACTCATCAGTGACCCGGAAGTAATCAAGAACCAGGCCAGGTACAAGGAATTGATGCAGGAGCACAGCCATCTTCAAGAGACTGTCGAAGCGTACAACAAGTACAAAGAGGTTGTCAGAGAGTTAGAAGATACGAAAGCGATGCTCGAAGACGGTGAGATTGACAGCGAGATGCGGGATCTTGCCAAAGCGGAACTGAAGGAGCTCGAAGAGCAGGAAGAAAAACTGGAACAGGTGATAAAGCGGCTCCTTATCCCCAAAGACCCACTCGACCGTAAAAATATCATCATGGAGATCCGCGCGGGCACGGGAGGAGAAGAAGCGGCCCTGTTTGCGGCCGATCTCTACCGGATGTACTCCCACTTTTCCGAGGAAAAGAACTGGAAAGTGGAGATTTTGTCATCCAACGAGACGGAAATCGGAGGGTTCAAAGAGCTGGTCCTCTCGATTTCGGGAAAAAATGTATACGAGGACCTTCGTTATGAAAGCGGCGGACATCGGGTGCAGCGGGTACCGACTACTGAATCAGGCGGACGAATCCACACTTCCGCTGTAACGGTTGCCGTACTGCCGGAAGCTGAAGAGACGGATATCGAGATAAAAAATGAAGATTTAAAGGTGGATGTCTACCGTTCTTCCGGACCGGGCGGACAAAGTGTCAATACTACCGATTCAGCGGTACGTATTACCCACATTCCCACCGGCCTCGTGGTGACCTGTCAGGATGAAAAATCTCAGCACAAAAACAAAGCAAAAGCGCTTCGTGTACTTCGGGCGCGGCTGTATGAAATCGAAGAAGAAAAGAAGCAGAAAGAACGTGCTGAAACGAGGAAAAACCTCATCGGCTCAGGTGACAGGTCTCAACGAATTCGCACCTACAATTTCCCCCAGAACCGGGTAACCGACCACCGCATCAGCCTGACCCTCCATAAGCTGGACAGCATCCTCCAGGGAGACCTCTCAGAAATCGTAGAGGCACTCAAAATCAGCGACCAGGAGCAGTATTTGAAGCTCCAATCAAATTAAATGATTATGACGGTACGAGAATCATTGCAATACGGCTACACGGTCCTCAAAATGAGCGGAATAGAAACACCGTTTCTCGATGCAGCACTGCTTTTAGGGGAATCGCTGTCTCTGTCCAAAGAACAGCTTTTCTCTGCGTATCCCGACCTCATGTCGAAGGAAGATTTTATCAAATTCGATAATCTCTTAGAGGAACGGCTTAACGGGTTCCCCGTCTCTTATATCCGGAAGAGAAAAGAGTTTTACAGCCTCGAGTTCTACGTGGATAACCGTGTCTTGGTACCGAGACCGGATACGGAAGTTGTTATCGATGCGGTAAAGGAGCTTGTTCGGGAAGCCCCCGAGATAACACGTATACATGATCTGTGTACCGGGTCCGGTGCGATTGCCGTCACCCTGTACACGTTATTTCCGCATATCGAAATCTCTGCATCGGATGTCTCGAAAAGCGCGCGAGAAGTTTTTACCTACAACTGTATTCGACTGTTAGGGCGGCTTCTTCCGTTTACACTGAGCAATCTTTTCGAAAACCTCGAGGGGACATACGATCTCATTGTCTCGAACCCGCCCTACCTCACTCATAAAGAGATGGCCAATCTACAGAGAATGGGGTGGCCGGAACCGGAAATTGCATTAGACGGAGGCGGAGAAGACGGCACAGCACTAATAGAGCGGATAATAGTCGAAAGTGCGGACAGGCTGAATGCTGATGGATATCTCGTGTTAGAGGCTGCGCCCCATCAGATGAAGAAAATAAAAAAACTGATGGAAATGTACGGTTTTTTCGATATTAATGTAAGAAACGATCTCGCCGATAGAGAACGGGTTATCCACGGCCGGTGCCCCGGAGTGATATCCAGAGATGAAATAAAGGGATGATACGTAAAATAGAGAAGTTCGAAGAAAAACTTTCATTCTACCCACCGCAGGAGCAAGAGAAAATTATCCAAGCCACTCGTTGGGCGGAGTCCATGCACCGCTCTCAGAACCGTGCAAGCGGAGAGCCGTACTTTATTCACCCTCTCCAAGTTGCGGAAATCCTCGTAGACATGAAAATGGACTACGAGAGCATCATCGCCGCCCTGCTCCATGACATCCTCGAAGATACAAAAACGACCCGCGAGGAGATGAAGACCAAATTCGGCACGACCGTGGAAAGCCTGGTAAACGGGGTCACCAAGATATCAATTGTAAAAGCAAAATCGAAAAGCATTCAGGAATCCGAATCGATCCGGAAAATGCTCTTTGCCATGGTCAAGGACATCCGGGTCATCCTTATCAAGCTTGCCGATAAACTGCACAACATGAGGACGTTAGAGTACCTACCCCAAGAAAAGCGAAAAAGCATTGCCCGGGAATGTCTCGATATTTATGCCCCCTTAGCAGGAAGACTGGGTATATCCTGGGTAAAAACCGAATTGGAAGACCTCTCCCTCAAGCATTTAAACCCTCCGGTCTACGATCAGATCAAAGGATACCTCGCCGTCACCCGAAATCAGCGGGCCTGGTATCTCGATAATGTAGAGAAAACAATATACGGGGCGGCACACGAGGAGGGCCTTTCCATCGAAATAGAAAGCAGGGCGAAACATTTTTATTCCATCTATCTCAAGATGAAGCGGCGGGACAAAGCGCTCGATGAGATTTACGATCTTCTCGGGATGCGCATACTCTGTAAAACAGAGAGTGAGTGCTATACCGTATTGGGAATGATCCACCGGCTTTGGAAACCGATAGAGGGCCGTTTTAAAGATTATATCGCCATGCCCAAAGCGAACAAATATCAGAGTCTGCACACCACCATCATGTGCAATGAAGGTAAACTGCTCGAAATCCAGATACGCACCTACCAAATGCATCAAACCGCGGAATACGGTATTGCGGCGCACTGGATCTACAAACAGCACTATTTAGGTGAAGAAGCCAAACCGAAGGATTTGGCTATTATCAATAAACTGCGGGATTGGGACGGCAGGAACGCCACTTCCGGAGAGTTTCTCGACGAGATAAAGCGGGAAATCCTCCAGGATTCGATTTATGTGTTCACGCCCAACGGAGATATTATCGAGCTTCCCCGCGGTGCCTCCGCAATCGATTTTGCCTATCATATTCACACAGAAGTGGGCAACCGCTGCTACGCGGCAAAGGCGGACGGGGTCATAATCCCGCTCAATCAGGAACTGAAGAACACCCAGGTCATCGAAATCGTTACCTCGTCCAAGGCGCATCCCCACGTCAACTGGCTGCGGTACGCGACGACATCCCGTGCCCGTTCCAAGATCAGACACTGGCTCAATAAAAACGACGATTCAGTCATTCTCGACAGAAGCATTATTGCCAAAAAGCGCCCCCCCGCCCCGCCGCCGCAGGAACAGGCTGCCCCGCCTAATGAAACCGAAGAAGATGTCGTAAAAGAGATCCGGGACTACTCCAGAGTTGCGTTCAAAATCGGAAACGAACGCAACATGATGATCCATATTGCGCAATGCTGTCGTCCTTCGACCGGGGACGATATAATCGGGTATATATCCCGCGGCCGGGGCATCATCGTGCATAAAAAGAGCTGTCCTAACCTCAAGAATATCCGTGATTTCAATGAACGGTCGATACCGGTCGAGTGGGAAGCGGTCTCTCCCAAAACAACCCGCCGGTTCAAGGTTACCGCAAAGAGGACTTCCGATCTCTTTTCGGAAATCGAAGGCGCGGTAAGAAAATACAAAGGCCACCTCATCGAGGGCAGACTCGAAGAAAACGAACAGGGGAACCTTTCCGGCAATTTTACCATGGAACTGGAACAGGGGGATGATTTCAAAAAAGTGATCAAAAGCATCCGTACTATTCCTTCGATAATGAATATTCAGCAAACCAACTTCGATTATAACGAACAGCTGATTCTGTAAGGAGAAGTACAGTTCGTGGATCTTCACGTTGTCCTGGTCGAACCGGAAATCCCGCAGAATACCGGAAATATTGCCCGGACCTGTGCTGCCGTGGGAGCAACTCTCCATCTCGTAGAACCGCTCGGTTTTTCCCTCTCGGACAAGTATCTCAAACGGGCCGGACTCGACTACTGGGACCAGGTTACCGTAGAGGTCCATCCTGACCTGGAGACCTTCCTGCAGGCGCCGGGGATTGCCAATGGCGGTGTAAAACGGGCCCGCAGCGGCATGACTGCCGGAAGGAGCGGCTGGCCGGAAGAGTGCGAAGAGACGACTGCGGCAAACCTTGTCTTCGTAACCAAGAAAGCACCGTCGGTCTATACTGATTTTACATATCCCGACCCCTGTTTTCTGCTGTTCGGGAAGGAGACCGAAGGGCTTCCGGAGCGGCTCTTGAAAAAACATCTCCACCGATGTGTTAGAATACCGATGCGCGCAGAGGCCCGATCACTCAACCTGTCCAATGCCGCAGCAATTATCGTCTACGAAGCGCTCCGGCAGAGCGGGTTCGGGGACCTTCGATTGGAAGGTACTTTCAATTAACGTTCTTACAGGAGGAAAGCATGAATAAAATCGGATTTATCGGGTTCGGGAATATGGGAGAAGCAATTGCCCAGGCGTTACAGGAGGACGCCGCCGGGGGAGCAGCACCGCAGTTGGGTGTAATCGATAAAAAAGATGACCGGGCGGCTTTAGCTTCCACCCGGTATTCGGCCCGGGTTTTTTCTTCATATAAAGAGCTGTTTGATTTTGCAGAAATTACGGTGCTTGCCGTAAAACCGCAGGACCTTGCCGCCCTCTTCGAGAACGCGGGAACTACCGGTAAAGACTCCCGAATAATCTCCATTGCTGCCGGGGTCCCGATTACTATGATCGCAGGCGGACTCGATACCGACAAAATAGTCCGATTCATGCCGAATCTCGCAGCGGGTATCAGGGAATCAGCGGTCGGAGTAAGCTTCGCCACCGCCGCGGACGAACAGTTCCGCCGTGACGCGCTCACAATTGCCTCCCTTTTAGGAACACCCTACGAGCTTCCGGAAAAGCTGCTGAGCGCGTTTACCGGGTTGAGCGGGTCCGGAATCGCTTATGTGTTCAATTTTATCCATGCGTTAGCCTTAGGCGGTACAAAAACCGGTATCCCCTACGCCACCTCACTCGAGATTGCGTTGGATACGGTACGAGGGGCCGCGGAAATACTCAAAACCACCGGGGAGAACCCGATCTCCATGCTCAGCAAGGTGGTTTCTCCCGGGGGGACCACTATCGAAGGGGTAACGGCATTGGAACAGGGAAAAGTAACCGCGGCAGTAATAGAAGCGGTAGAGGCCGCAAGTAAAAGGGCCGAAGAGATAGAATCTACGCTTGCACAGAAAAACAAATCCCGGTAGTATCTCCCCTATGTTGGACCTTAAATATCTACGCGACAACCTCGAAGCGGTAAAACAGAACATCAACAACCGGTTTATGCAGGCGGACGCGGACCTTGTCGTAAAACTCTACGAAGAGCGCAATGATCTGATAACCGAAGTGGATAAGCTGCGTAAAAACCGCAACGAGAATGCTAAAAAAATGAAGCAGAAGCTTCCCCCCGAAGAGCGGGACCGGCTCATCGAAGAGGGTAAGCAGCTTAAAACCGAAATCGCCCGGCTCGAAGAGGAGCTTAGAGGTAAAGAAGAAGAACTGTTTCGTGAAGCTTCCCGAATTCCCAACATGGCCCATCCGGATGCTCCCGTAGGCAAAGAAGAGAAGGACAATCTGGAAATTCGCACATCGGGAACAATCCCCCAATTCGATTTTACACCGAAGGACCACGTCGAACTTGCTGAGAAACTGGACCTTGTCGATTTCGACACGGCAACGAAAGTTTCCGGGACGAAGTTCTACTATCTGAAAAACGAGGCGGTTTTCCTCGAACTCGCTTTGGTCCGATACGCTCTCGACCTGCTTTCCCAAAAGGGGTTTACCGTCACCATAACCCCCGATATTGCCAAAGAAGAGATCGTAGAGGGTATCGGTTTCCAGCCCCGCGGTGAAGAGAGCAATATCTATACAATCGAAGACGAGGGGACCTGTCTCGTCGGTACCGCGGAGATTACTCTGGGGGGATATCTCTCCTCTCAGATGCTCGAACGTGACCGCCTGCCTGTTAAACTGGCCGGTTTTTCCCACTGTTTCAGGCGTGAAGCAGGAGCGGCGGGGCAGTATTCAAAGGGACTGTACCGCGTCCATCAATTTTCCAAAGTGGAAATGTTCGTATTCTGTGAACCGTCGGAGTCGGAACAGATACACAATCTCATGCTCGCTATTGAGGAAGAGATTTTCTCCAGCCTCGGCATTCCCTACCGAGTCGTGGACACGTGTACGGGAGACCTCGGTAATCCCGCTTATCGGAAGTTCGATTTAGAAGCGTGGATGCCGGGAAGAGGAGAAAACGGGGAGTGGGGAGAAGTTACCAGTACTTCCAACTGTACGGATTATCAATCGAGACGGCTCAATATCAGATACAAAGATGAGGAAGGGAAAAAACAGTTTGTACATATGCTCAACGGCACTGCTGTTGCGGTATCGAGAGCAATAATTGCTATTTTAGAAAACTTTCAACAGCCGGACGGCTCTGTTGTAATACCTGAAGTTCTCGTGCCGTTTACAGGATTTTCACGAATAAAGAGCAGATAAAGAGCCGCCGAAAGACCATAAGGCCTTTATTACCGGCTGTTACAACCTAAATTTTTCTACTCTGTGGAATCTTTGAGGGCGTTTTGCATGACCTCGCGATACGTGTAGAAATCGTAGTTCTTGTATTTTAGATTGTTCGGTTCGGCCCCGCCTTCCTCTTCCATAATCTCTCGTACTTCGTCTTGGAATTCACGCATACAGGAAACGCAGAGTGACTTGTCCATAAACGTTACATAGTTTTTATCTTTCACCGCTTCGGGGATCGGTTTTTTGCACATATCACAAATGACATTTATCATCGTTATACACTCCTCTTCTTGATATCCTGTTCAATCGGCAGCAAAACCTTTATACTTTTTTATAGCTATAACATAAATCGTGGCGGGAAAAAAATCAAGATAGTGGCAAAAAAAACTGTTGTTTTCGGAAATCGTGAAATCGGACCCTCTTTTCCCGTATTCATCATTGCGGAAATCGGTACCGGCCACCGTGGGGACCTCGGCCGGGCGTATGCCTTGGTCGATAAAGCAAAGGAAGCGGGAGCTGATTGTGCCAAGTTTCAGTGGGTCATAGCGGATGAGATCGTCCATCCCCAATTGGGGACCATGGACCTTCCCGGAGGCCCGACACCCCTGTACCGGAAATTCAAAGCGTTGGAGCAGCCTGCTGAGTTTTACGCCAGCTGTATGGAGTATACACAGAAGCGGGGGCTTCATTTCCTCTGTTCCGTGTTCGGGCAGAAAAGTCTGAGACTGTATCAGGAAACCGTCACCAGGGATGGTACGGGGCCGGGGATGGGGACAGCAGGGATGAGGACAGCAGGGATGAGGACAGCAGGGATGAGGACAGCAGGTATAAAGATCGCCTCCCCGGAAATAAACCACCTTCCGCTCTTAAGAAGCGCTGCTGAAACACGGATGCCGGTTATGTTATCCACAGGTATGTCTACTCTCGGCGACATCGAGAACGCTCTCCGTTATCTCGGCAATGAGCTCATTCTCCTCCACTGTGTCACCGCATACCCCGCACCGGAACGGGAATCCAATCTCCGGGTCATCCCTCTCCTCTCTACTGTTTTTGACGTGCCGGCGGGCCTCTCCGACCATTCAGCAGAGCCGGTACTCGC
>CAZKZZ010000098.1:0-10457 GCA_964557375.1 uncultured Spirochaetales bacterium
AACGGGATGTTCCTCGCGATGAGTTTCTCAACCGCTTCTCTGAAATCGAGCCCGACGTATTTGTCGACCAGCTCCTGCTCTTCTTCCGGTCCCTTTGAGACGACCAGCTCGAGGTCGGTCATTCCGGTTATCCGGGTCCCCGGCTCGGGTTTCTGTTCCAGTATCGTTCCCGGCTCCGATTCGTCGAATACCTTTACGACGGGCTGTTTGACCCGCAGCAGAGGTCCGTAAGTTGTAAAGAGGGTCTGCAGATGGATCTCTAAGTCCTCGAGTGTCCAGCCGATGTAGTCTTCGACCCGGTCGATGACCGCTCCTCGGCTTACCCGAAGCACCACATTGCTGCCTGCTTTTACCACAGCCCCCGGTTCCGGTTCCTGCCCCAAAATTGTTCCTTTGTCTTCCGGGTTGGATGAGAAGTGGAGCTGCACCCGGGCATTGAGGGCCCGCTCCTGCAGTTCGATAACCGCTCTCTCCAGGGGCATGCTCCCGACATCGGGTACTTTAATCTGTTCAGCTCCCTTGAGAGAGAGAAAAAAGACGATAAGAGCAACTATTACAGCAAGTATGACGATTACTAACGAAAACAGAATAACGGTACGTACACTGCCGCCCCCCGTCGGGCCGTTCGGGAATGGGTTCAGATTTACACCGTTATCTTTTTTTTGCTTCATTCTGCTTCTCCAAGCTTCGAGCCGATAAAACCGTGTGTACCGTTTAAAAAAGACCTCCAATCCAGGGCTTTTTTTGCCTCGAGCTGAAGGTGTGTTACTGCAAGAATGCCGTATCCTGTTTGTATCAGAATTCCGGCCCTCTTGTCTATACCGAGGACTTCTCCGGCAGCGGGCCCGGAGGCCTGCTGGTCGTAAGGAGCGATTTTACCGGCCCCACCACCGCCCCCTTCCCGGTCGCTCCTGTGCACTCCGATCCCTTCCCGGCCGCTTCCCCGCGGACCGCCTTTATCGTCTTCCCCTGCTGGAAGCGCGTAGATAATATTGAGCTTTTTTCCTTCGAAGTGCGTGTATGCCTTCGGCCACGGTGAGAACGCCCTGACCATCGCACTGATTTTTTGTGCATCGGTATTCCAATCGATTAACCCGTCCTCTTTTTTCAGTAACCTGCAGTAGGTCGCTTCGGATTCGTCCTGGGGGACCGGTTCGGCCGTACCGTTCTCTATGCTGTCGATTACCTCCGGCAGGAGGCGGGCCCCGATGTGTGCTGCCTGCTCCGTTATCGACTCAGTGGTCTCGGTCCCGTCGAGCGGAATTATCTCCTGGGTGAGAATATCACCGCTGTCCATCTTCAGTGCCAATTGCTGCACGGTAACACCTGTTTGCTCTTCTCTTTCCAGGATAGCGGCGGGGATAGGAGAGGGGCCCCGATATTTGGGAAGAAGGGAGGGGTGCAGGTTTATGCCCCCCTTCGGAAAGAGGTCCAAAAAATCTTTATCAAAAATCTTGCCAAACGCTGCGACCACTAGAAGATCGGCACCTTTTGCTTTGACTGCCTCACGCACAGCGGTATCGATTTTTGTGCATTCGATCGTCTCGAGCCCGAGCTGTGCAGCCTTCTCTTTTACGGGAGTGGGGACCAGTTTTTTCCCCCTGCCCTTCGGGCGGTCCGGGTTGGTGAGTACACCGGTAACTGTATGTTTTCCTGCAATCGCCTCGAGTGCGGGGACAGCGATGTAAGGAGTACCTGAAAAGAGTATCTTCATCAGCTCTTTGCGGTTCTGTGAAAGCTTTTCATCGCTCTCAGCCGTTTTTTCTCCGGAAGGTGATCAATGAAGAGTACGCCGTTCAAGTGGTCGATCTCATGCTGTACAACTCTCGCCAACAGGCCGTCTGCATGAAGCACGAACGGTTTTCCATTGATATCATAGGCCTGGACTTTGACCAGTCTGGAACGGACCACATCAGCATATACACCGGGGATACTCAAACACCCCTCTTCGATGGCAATCTGTTCAGGGGAGGTTTCGATAATTTCAGGATTTATGAATACCCGCGGTTTATCTTCCGGCACGCTCGAGACGAAGATCCGCTTCGACACTCCTACCTGGGGGCCTGCCAGTCCCACCCCGTTATTCGGCCCGAGGGTTTCGAGCATGTCCTCGGCAAGCTGCCGGACAGTTTCATCAATCTCGGGAATGACGGCTGCCTTCTTTTTTAGTATATCTTCACCAACTTTTACAATCGTAAGCATGTTCATTTATCCTAACAATATAGTAGTAAAAAAATCATCTAACGTCAACGAAACTCTCCAATTCTCCGCCTTGTTAAACTTTGTTAAACCTTGTTAAACCGCCTTCAGCCGTGGTATACCTTCTCACATGACAGGAGAGAAGCGGTATCAGGTGGTGCTGGTACGGCCCGAAGACGGGGCCAATGTGGGTGCGGTCTGCCGGGCGATGAAGACGATGGGGCTCGCCAGGCTTGTTCTGGTGGACCTCTCCCCGGGCCGGCTGGACATAGATCGGGTAAAACATGTTTCCGTTCACGCCTTCGACATCTTCGAAAATGCCTTGTTTAAAAGCGGCCTCGATGAGGCACTTTCGGATTCTGCTCTATCTGCCGGTTTTACACGGAGGCAGGGCAAGAGGCGAAAGTACATCTCGTATCTTCCGGAACAGCTAATTGAAAAGACATCGGAGTTGCGCTCGGGGGAAGTCTCCCTGGTGTTCGGAAACGAACGTACAGGGCTTACCGAAGAAGAGCTCAACTGTTGTGATTGCTCGGTCACAATCCCATCCGACCTCCGGTTCCCCTCTCTCAATCTCTCCCACGCAGTGCAGATCATCACGTATCTGCTCTTCAGAAGTGAAGCGGGTGAAGCAGGTAAAGCGGATCGCACCGGGCAGGCGGAGGGAGCGGCAGAAGCCGGAGACTCGGCGAGTGCGGCCCGCAATTACCCGGTTTCCAGGGCCGAACTCGAAACGGCGGTCGCATCGGTTACCGGGGACCTCGAACGGATCGGCTTCTTTACCCTTACCGGAAAAGAAGAGATGGGGAGGTTTCTCCGAGACATTTTTGCACGTGCTCTCATCTCTCCGGCAGAAGCCGAGCGGCTCGAGTCACTGTTTCAAAAAATTGCAGATCTCAAAATAAACCGGGATTAGAGCAGACTCACCGGGTCCACATCGATTTCCATGTACACCCCGGAAGGGAGGTTCACCCGGCGGGCTTCCTGTTCGAGGGTATGATGGAACCGGGAGAACCGGGTGGTGCGGGCGATGATGTGGAACCGGTAATTACCGGCAATGACAGCAAGAGGGCATTCGGCAGGGCCAAGAATCTCGGTGTGTTCATCTGCAGCGGCGGTAAGGCGGGTTCCAAGCTCCCCGATCATCATGCGCGCTTTGTTTTTCTGCTTTGACCTGAAGACGATCCGAAACATCCTGCAGAACGGAGGGAATGATAATGTTTTTCTCATCTCCAATTCACTCGTATAGAACTGTTCCATTTCCGTTTTCGATGCAAGGTCGATGGCGGGATGGTCCGGTTTGAAGGTCTGCACGATCACCTTTCCATCAGGTGAAAACCGACCGGCCCGGCCCGAGACCTGTACGATAAGGGAGAAGGTCCGCTCCGAGGCCCGAAAATCGGGAAGATGCAGTCCGGTGTCCGCTGATACAATACCGATGAGCTTGACCCCGGGAAAGTTGAGCCCTTTGGCCACGATCTGGGTGCCCAAGAGCATGTCGATCTTGCCGTCCCGAAACCGGGAAAGTACGCTTTTCAGCGCTCCCCGTTTCCGTACCGTATCCGAGTCGACCCGGGCCACTTCCATTTCCGGGAACTGCTTCTTGATGTCCTCTTCGATCCGCTCGGTCCCGAACCCGGAATACCCCACATCGAGAGATCCGCATTCGGGACATACCTCGATCGGTTCGGTTTGATAGCCGCAGTAATGACAGAGCATCCTGTTCTTGCTCTTGTGATAGGTCAATGACACCGAACAGAACCTGCACTTCATTTCATAGCCGCAGGTCCGGCAGTGAAAGAAGTAGGAGAACCCTCTGCGGTTTAAAAAGAGGATTACCTGCCTCCCCTCCCGGTGTGTTTCTCTGATCTCGGCTGCAAGCCGTTTGGAGATGCTCGCTTTCTCCCTGGCCATGCTCACAACCTCGATCTCCGGCATACTTCCCCCGGCAAGCCGACCGGGCAGCCGGATCATGGTAATACTTCCGGTATTCATCAGGTGAAACGCCTCTACTGAAGGGGTCGCACTGCCCATGATAAGCCGCGCGTCCTGCTTCTTGATCCGGTGCATCGCCACTTGTCTTGCGTGGTAGCGGGGGGAGAACCCGGATTTGTACGACCCTTCGTGCTCCTCATCGAGGATGATAAGACCCAAGTCCTTTACCGGAGCGAATACCGCGCTGCGGGCGCCGACGACAAAGCGGGCCTCTCCGCTTTTTATCCGCATCCACTCTTTATACCGCTGGGACTGGGTAAGGCCTGAGTGAAGCAGTGCTGCAGTAGAGCCGAACCGTGCCTGGACCGCCTCTACTACCTGGGGAGTAAGACTGATCTCTGGAACAAGATAGATGATACTCCGCCCCTCCTCGAGGGTGCGTTTCGCAATCTGGAGAAATACCTCCGTTTTTCCGGAACCGGTCACTCCGTAGAGATAAAAAAAGCCGGTCGGGGAGGCGGCAATGGTCTCGATTGCAGCGATTTGCTGTTCGGCTAAGGTGTGCTCCTGATGGTCCGGGATTTCAGCCTCATCGAATACAGGTATGTCGCTTTCGCGCAAACCGCCGGGAAGCATTGCTGCAAGCGCCTCTCCGAACGCGCACACATACATCCGGGAGACCCACGACGCGAGATCAATATGCTCCTGATCGAAAAGGGGCTCTGTGTCCAGCACCCGTTCTACCGGTTTGATCGTGAAATCCCCCTCCGGAGGGGTCTCGCGCAGAGCGATGACATTTCCCGTAGTCTTGCGCTTCCCGAGTAGTACCGAAACTCGAAACCCGATATCGGCTTCCATTTCCTCGGGCAGTTCATAGACAAAGGTTTGGCGGATGGGCAGGTTAAACGCTACTTCAACGTATTTCGGCATCGTCTAAAACAGTTCTTTGAGTTTTTTCAAATCATCCCAGACCGCTCTTCTTAAGTCCTTGTTTCTCAGCACCGCACTGGGGTGATAGGTGGGGAGAAGGGGTATATTTTTGAAGGTATACACCTTTTTCCTGAGCTTTCCCAACCCTTCGGTGGTGTTCAAGAGGATCTGTGTGGAGATTCTTCCCAGTGCGAGGATGGTTTTGGGTCTGATGAGCTCGATCTGTCTCTCCAGATAAGGAAGGCACGCTTCACTCTCCGCAGGCTCAGGGTCCCTGTTTTGGGGCGGTCTGCACTTGAGGATATTTCCTATAAAACAATGGTTATGCCGGTCGAGACCGATTGCATCGAGCCATTTATCGAGGTACCGGCCGGCTTTCCCCACAAACGGCTCACCGCTTAAGTCCTCATCACGGCCGGGGGCCTCACCGATACACATGACCTGCGGGTCCAGAACCCCGTAGCCGGGCACGGTGTTGGTCCTGGTTCTGTGCAGGCCGCAGAGCGTGCAGGAGGCGATTTGGGAAGCGGTCTCCGCGAGGGCCGCTTTTCTCTCTTCACTAGAGCCGTCTTGGACTTGGGCCGGTGATACAACACCTCTCCCCTCGTCATGCCCGAGTTTAGGAAAATCCAGCTCAGGTACAGTATGTTTTTTCCTGTACCCGTTCGTTACATAATCCTCGGTCAGTACGAGTAATTCCCAGTATTTTTTAAGCTTATCATTCATCGTAGGTCACCTTATGCAGGAATAATCCTTTGGGAAGGGCTGTAGTCCCGCCCCGGTCTCTGTCGGCCGAACGGATAATCTCCGTCAATTGTTCGCAGCTCCCCCCCGACCGTTCGAACTCGAGCAGGGTGCCGATAACAGCCCGGACCATCCGTCTCAAGAAACCATCCCCCCGAATCTGATACACGATAAAGGGGGTCTGCAGAAAAAAGACCGAACAGCTGATAGTCCGGACCGTAGATTGCTCTTTCTCTAAAGCCGTGGCAAATGCACGGAAATCGTGTCTGCCTTCCAGCACAGCGGCAAGTTCATTGAGCCGCCTCAGGTCGATATCACCGTGCACGGGATAACTGTACCGGGAAAGGTACGGCGGAGCGGGATATCCCGGATACAGATAGTACCGATATGTCCGCTCCCGTGCATCATACCGGGCGTGAAAATCGTCCGATACGTGCCTGCTCGAAAGTACGGTAACATCGTCGGGGAGAAGGCTGTTGAGAGCAGGCGCGAACTTTTCCGCGGGAACACCGGAGAGGCCGGTCTTGAAATGGGCCGTCTGTCCCGCCGCATGTACCCCTGCATCCGTTCTGCCTGCCGCGGTAACGGCGACTTCATGCTTGTGCATTTCAGCCAGTGCGCCTCCCACAACACCCTGCACTGTCCGTCTGTCGTTCTGAACCTGCCAACCGTGAAACTCTGTTCCGTCGTAGGCCAATACGAGTTTGATCGTCCGCTGCTTACTCTTCATCGGCCAGCTGCTCTATCTCCTTTCCTATCTGTTCATGAAGGTCGCGGGCGTTATCGAGGATGGCGGCAGGCTTGTCTTTCGACGCTCTTCCCATACCGAATATCCTCGCCACCGTACGCTTGGCATTTTCGAGTGATTTTTTCCGCGTTTCGGGGTTTTCTTTCGGCCCGTATTTCGATTCCAGATACGCGGCAATATAGAGCACCCCGTCATATCCGAAGTTTTTATCGACATCCGGTCCGAAGTGCGACAGACCCCGCATACTCTCCTTTCCCGTCTGTTCATACTCGACTGCCAGTATGTAGAAAAAACGGGCTTTTCTGAAAAACAGGTTCGCGAGATAGTCATAATTCTCATTAGAAAAGTTTTTGTGCAGATCCTGAAAACACCACGCAGCCCGCACCGCGCAGAGCCCCCGCTTAATGGTGGGACTCACCTCTAAAGGAAAGAAATCGTAACACATGATGGCAAAGTAGTAACTTGCAGCCCCCTCTTTTAACGTCCTCGGCTCTTCGAAATCCAGTTCCTCAAATATGGACCTGATGGAGGAGACCCTTGTGTCCGTGTTCTCCCGCACTTTTTCTACTGTCTCGGGCGGAGGGTCGGAAAAATCTTTAGGGAATGCGGCGTAATAACAGCCGGGACAGACTGTAATCGGATAGATAAGCGGATACACAGCTCCGTATTTTTTGGACGGTTCGTAGAGCCGCCGAAGCTCGATGGTCAGATCTCCGGCAATAAGTCTGCCCCTCCCCGTTTTTAGTTCTTCTTTGTGAAAGGTGGCCCCGCAGGCAGGGCATTCGAGCGGTTCTTTAGAAAAGAAAGAGACACTGGATTTGCTTCCTTCCGCCATCTATTCCCCCTCTATTACAACAACTGCAATCGCATGTTCGGTTTCATGGGTCAGGGAAACGAACAGATGCTTCCCGCCCAAAGCCTCGAGCTTTTTCTTTGCCTTTCCATACACGAGCAGATGCGGTTTTCCCAAATTATCCGTATCGATTCTGATCTCCCGAAGGGATATTCCTTTCAAGCCCGACCCCAACGCTTTTCCATACGCCTCTTTCGCTGCAAACCGCGCTGCAAGAGACTGGAGAGCGCCTTTTCCCCGTTTCAAAATCTGTTCGAGCTCCTGAGGATGAAAAAACCGGTCTAGCACATTCGGTTTCGTCTCCCACTCTTTGAGTCTGTCGATACGCACAGCATCAATGCCGATACCTAAAATCATTGTTCCGGTTCCTCGAAAGGCCGCACTGTAAGTGTAATTTCTACAGGCTCATAATTGAGCACCAGCAGACCCAACGGCACATCCGGTCTAGTCGGCAGCGTGTATGTGCCCGGACTGTTGATCAGGGAGCAGTCCACAACCAGCCGCACCTGTTCCCGCCCTACTTTTTCAATAAGAAGCTGGCTCCCCTGCAGTTTAATTGATCCGGTATTCTCCCCCTCCACAACGACGAGATCGGGTGAAAGATCTATTCTCACGATATCGACCGGTTCAAACGTTTTGAGGATGATAGCCTCCTGGATGATCGCATGAAACTCGACCACATCTCCGCCGGGGAACCTGACGAGTGAGTCACTATGGTCGATTTGCACCCGTACGGTAAAGTCATCCTTCTTACCGGTTAGATCGATTTTCTCGGTATTTACCGTTTCGAGGTTCTCCACCCTGCTCTCCGGGCCCTCCACCTTGACAAAAGTCGGGGTGATGAAGTACTGCTCCAGTTCATAACCGTGTGCCGGGAACCCTTCGAATTTGGGGATGACTTCGAGGGTCTTTGTCACCTTCTTCTCGAGTTCAACGTTGATCATCAGCGGTTCAACCCGTATTTCGAGCGGATCTACATTTACCGCGGAACCTTTTTTTACTACTTCGACGGGGACATCATACTCACCCTCTTTGTTGAATTGGGTGAGATCAATGCGGGCTTCTATGTCTTCTTCCAAAATGTGATATACCCCCTCCTCTGCTCCTCTGAGGGTGATACCTACCTTTTGCGGAAAATCCTCCGCCGGAATTAGTTTTGCGTTTTCTATTACCTCGAGCGGTACACTGAAAAACCGTTCTTCGAGAGTGGACGTACGATGAAACAAAAAGAGCAGTACTGCTGCGGCTATGGCGATTATTTTTGCCGGCCAATTACGTACGAGTGCTTCAAAAAATGAATTACTCTTCAACAGCCTCCCCCTCTTTTGGTTTTTCCGTCTCCTCATCCCGGACATCGAGCAGGAACTTTACATTTCTTCTTATCTCATCGATCGACAGATCGTAGTAGAGTTTCGAATCGTGCGCCAATGATATTGCTCCTGTCTCTTCCGAGGCGATGAGAATGATCGCATCGGTTACCTCCGCCAGCCCTAAAGCGGCGCGGTGGCGCGTCCCGAAATTCCGCCTGATATCGAGCTGTTCCGAAAGCGGAAGAAAACATCCAGCGGCAACGATGCGGCCCTTACCCGACTGAATGACGACAGCACCGTCGTGAAGGGGAGTTTCATGCCCGAAAATAGTCAGGAGCAGACTCGAAGATAGTTCGGCATCGAGTCGGGTGCCGGAATCGATTACGTTTTTTAAACCGACTTTCCGGGTGAACACGACCAGACAGCCCCGCCGTCTGCCTGCTAGAACCTCTATTGCGTTTAATACACTATCTAAGTGCTGCGGTTTTGCCCGGTCCGATAACCGGAACCATTCGCCCTGCCCGATACGCATAAAAATATTGCGCAATTCCGGCTGGAAAACAATAGCGATGATGATGACCAGCACGGTTGCCAAACGGTTCAAGATCCACAGAAGGGTTTCTAACCGCAGGAAAAAGGCTATCGCGTATATAACGGCAATAATGAAAGCGCCCTTGATAAGCTGGACCGCCCTCGTCTGCATGAGAATCTGATAGATCCGATAGATGAGGAACGCGAGTATGGCAATGTCGAGGATGGGACGTACGATATCACTGATAACCCAGAATTGCGTCAGCCAGTCCATTTATGAAATAGTGTCCTCCATTACGCGGATTGTACGGCCTGTAATACCCGCACCATTTCCACCGTTTCCTTTACATCGTGCACACGAAGGATATCTGCTCCCGCAAGGGCGGCAAAACTGTTTGCCGCGAGGGAACCGATAAGCCGCTGATCCACAGGGAGCGGATCACCGTTTTTTGATAATACCGCACCCAAAAACCCCTTTCTCGACAGGCCGACCATGAGAGGACAGCCGAAACGCTTGAACGCGGAAAGATGCTTGAGGATAAGCAGATTATCGTGGAAACGTTTCCCGAATCCGATTCCCGGGTCTACGATAATCTTGTTCCTATCGATACCAAACTGCACCGCCCGCTGAAGCGATTCTTCCAGCTCTTCGGCGATCTCCTGTACCGTATGCTCGTAATAGGGGTCTTTCTGCATCGTCTTCGGGGTCCCCCGCATATGCATAAGAATTACCGGCACCTTTACTTCGGCGAGAAACGGGCCGAGTGCGGGATCATCCCGGAGGGCGGAAATATCATTTATGATGTCCGCTCCGGCTTTTAGGGCTTGTTCCGCTACCGCTTTTTTTCTCGTATCCGCGGAAATCGGTACTGCGGTCCGCTCCCGTACCTTCTCGATGACAGGAATAATCCGCTCGAGTTCCTCCTCGGCTTCCGTGAAATCCGAACCTGGACGGGTGGATTCTCCCCCCACATCCAGGATATCGGCACCGTCCTCAGCCATTCTGCATGCGGTCTCTACCGCATCATCCGTTATCTGCCTCCTGCTCCCAGGATAAAACGAGTCCGGCGTGCAGTTGATAATACCCATGACCATGGGAGTGCGGGAGAAATCCAGCTTTCGGTTATCGCCCCATTGCATTGCTCAATGGTATCCGAAAAGAATGAAGAGGTCAAATTGGTTTCACGCTCGGTCCGGCCTGTTTAGG
>CAZKZZ010000098.1:10557-14192 GCA_964557375.1 uncultured Spirochaetales bacterium
GGCCCATGCTCACCATATTGTTGAGATACCCGAGAAAACTCAAGATAAACTTATTTTTTACAACCTCTTCGATGTCCGCGTAGGAAAAAGATCGTGCGGCTGCTTCGGAGATAGCGGTCTCGCGCTTTTGTTCGTCGAGAGTAATGACGACTTTACCCGTATCGTCGATAACATCGAGAGAGAGATACCATTTGAGCACATAATAGTCGTTCTTATCGGTAGGCATTTTTTCAAACCGTACAGTGCCGTCTACCTGATAGAGCCCCTCCTCGGCGATCTTGAAGTTGTTCTCGCTCAACAGCTGCTTCAATATGGAAGCAATCTTGCCGTTGTCGTCATTTTCGACGGAGACGGAGAAGGTCATTTTTTCGGAGACTTCATCAAACCGGTTGTAGATCTGGTCGCGGTTGTAGGGATACCGTATGGCTGAGTACCTCTCGTTCTTTATGATGCTGAGCTGGTTGAGAAATGCGGTTGCGGACTGATCGGCGAGAATGGCGTTTTTGAGATAGACATAACGGTAACTTGCCCTGTCCGCTGATTGTGCCTGAGAGAGGAAATTGTTTACCCGGTCAAAAAACGTATCGATTCGTGATTCATAGATGTCTGCAGTTTGGTCCCGATCGATATATGCTGCCGCGTAATTTCGGGCATCTTCCCCCACGTACACGTCACTGTACTGGACGTTGATAAGGGATTGGTCCGATTCGAGCCGCACTTCTTCGGTTACGGCAATTTCTTCACTAGTCTGCACCTTTTGATCGTTTTCTATAATCTCTTTGTACTTCTCTACGCCTTCGAAAGAGGATTTGACCTCGACTTGGAATATCTGGGAGAGTTGGGAGACTGCCTGGGCCTTTGCTTCCTGCGCGGTATCCCCGATACCGACAGCAGAGAGATACTGGTCTTCCGGATACCTGGATTCAGGATTGGTAACCCACTCCGGTTTTTCTTCCGAAGCTCTCTTCTTCTCCCCCGCACTCGAGCTGGAAGTCCGGGTTTGTGAAGGCTGGGTTGCACAGGCTGATATCAGTACTATTGCCGCTGCCGCAAACATAATTCGCGATACTATTTTCATCTCTCTTTCCTCTTTGGTTTGAGTTGGTTAGTCGAGGTAGTACGAACTGACAAGATTCACCTTGTTATCCGTTACCTCATAATCCTCAATATAGTGCGTGTACAGTACATTTCCAGCATCATTTAAATATTCTACAGAAATCGAGTGCTGTCCGGGAGGCAGATACATCTCCTTTACGTAAAAGCGGGCGGGAAGAAACCGGGAAATACGCACATCGGCTTTCTCACTCACTTCCGTTGCCGCTCCGAACACAAGCCCGGAGAGAAACCCCAGCGCACCGCTTCCGCTCGCCCGTTCGATAGCGGAGGAGGCCGCGGCAGACCCGACCCCTTTCACCATAGCCCGGGTAATCGTCTTCAAATAGATAAGCGATTCTTTGATCTTGAAGGTCCCTATGGCAATATTGTTGACACTCTCGAAGAGCTGGACACTCCCCGCGTCACCTCCGTCAACAGCAACCCGAATCGAGGCAATTCGGCTGTTCCGTTTTACCATACGGGGAACTTCGATTTTGGTGTAAAAATTGTCCCCAACCCCGGGGAAAGGAAAGGTACCAACCCTTTCAGTTGATTTCTGTCCGGATTGAGAGGTGGACTCCTTGATGATGATGATCAAATTGCCCGCGGATTTTATTCGATAGGTGGTGTAGTCCTTGACCGGAGAAGGACCTCCGTAACAGAGAACACTCACCTTGACATCCGTTGTCTCTTCATCAAGGGTGAGATTGGGCTGTTTGAAATCGTAGTAAGCCTTCTGGGTTTCGAACGCTTCATCGATTTTCTTGAGGTCCAGTTCGGCATCTCCGTACTGTCCTTCCGTGTAATAGATGAGATGGCTTAAATATCTTCCCATAGCAGAGCTGTAGAAATTGACGCTCTGCGTATCGATTTCATCTACCATTTTCCCGCTTTTGTTGTACTTCTCGGCAAGTTTTTTGTATTTGTCTTCGAGGAGATTGAGCTTGTTGTTCAGCCGATTTATTTCTACAAACGCCCCGTCAAACGAGTTGAGCTTGATGAAATTGATCGCCTTGATGATGTTCGTATACAGATCCTCATAATCTTCACCGGCATACTGTAAGGCGTTGTCATTGGTAAGCAGTGAGGCCGCAATGTCGCTGATGCTCTCGGTGTAGAGTTCTTCAATACGATATTCGGCCTGGGTCAGATACTCATTGCTCTCCTCGTAATTACCGGCGTAATGATGGAGAAACCCCATATCGAGCAAAAAAACGACTTCCGATTTCTTATTATAGAGGATGTCTTTCTCCTCTCCGGAAATCGTGGCAATGGCCTCTTCGTAGCGCTGCCGTACCACCATTTCACGTACCGAATGAAACAGTTCGAGCCTTTTGTCGACAGTCGCGCACCCTGCCAATATCACGCCCGCAAGGGCAATAAGAATGATTCTTTTTTTCATCAGCGCCTCACGCTTTAAATTTTCTCTGCTCTATCACCTTCTTGATTTTCTTCGTGCCCAGCCACACTTTTTCGTTTGTTTCGATGTTGATGAGTTCCAGATCTACCTGATAGAGAACCGCTTTTTTGCCGTCCACCATATCTTCCTGCGAGGTAATAATGCCCTGCATCATAAAATCGGCACCTGTTTCCTCTCCGAGCCGTTTGATCGTCTCTTCCGCGGCCTCAGTCTGCTGGTCCTGCCGTTCTTTGCGGATCTCTTCACGCTGTCTATCTCCTGCAACGAAGGTCACTTTACCGCTGTTGATAAGCTCTCTCTCGATATCTTTGATAAAAGGATTGGTATCGATGTGCTCGGAACTGCGGTTGCGTACCGTTCCGACAATAACAACCGGTTTTCTGTCGTTATTATCAACAAACTCGCTCAGCCACGGGCGGCTCATGAGGTCCTCGACCATCTTCTCCGCTACCAGGCGTGAATCGGTATCGTTCCACCGTCCGCTCAAATCGGTCTGCGTGTCTGCCGATGTCCGGGTAACTGTCCGGGAAGACGTTGCACACCCTGTAAGCAGAACAACCGCTGCAATAATGAGTATTAATACTACTGACCGTTTTTTCATCTCGCCACCTCACCTATCTTAGATTTGATAGAAAAACATATTCTCTATTATATTCAATTAGCACAACTTTACCGGTTTGTAAAGCATTTTTCATACTCTACTAAATTACTAAGAATATTATATGAATTTTTGCGGGATTTGCAAGTGTTTTGTATTTAAAAATTGCGTTATTGATTTGGAGTCGATTATGGGATACGTTTACCATTGTGGAGGATGAAAAAATGACTTTTCATAAACACAATACCTCTGTATTTCGTGTTGCAAAACTGATTGCATTACTCTTCCTGCTGCCATGGCTCTCTACCTGCTTTCTCTTTACGCCTCTGGTCGCCGAAATAGACGATGGAGACGTGACTATACGCAGTGGGGAGATGCACTCCATTACGGTAAGCATTACCGACGATACCCCGGGAGTCGAATCCGGGGATTACACTTACGAATGGTACATCGACGATGAATTGCAGGACGAGGCTGAGAGTACGTTTTTGTTCCCCGCCCGGGTGGTCTCCTCGGATAAAA
>CAZKZZ010000099.1:0-14078 GCA_964557375.1 uncultured Spirochaetales bacterium
CGAGTTTATACTGTCCGGATTTGGCGGCACTTGCCATTAAGCAGGCGGAAGGAAGCCCGGAAGAGGCTGTGTTTATTCTCCGTGCATATCGGTCCACCGTTCCCAGGCTCCACTATACAGACACGCTTACGACCGAATCAATGACTGTAGAGCGGCGAATTTCTGCTGCTTTTAAGGATATCCCAGGGGGCCAGATCTTGGGAGCATCGACAGACTACACACATCGGCTTCTCGACTTCGACCTGTTGGAGGAGCACGCGGAACAAATTGCACAATGGATAGAAAACTACCGGGAGAAAAGAGCTCTCCCCGCTCCGGTAAAACTGCTCCCGAAAGTGCTCGATTATCTGAGAGCTGAAGGTCTTATCAAAGAAGTGCCTCAAAATGATACACCCCCCAAAGATGTAACCACAGCTTCCATAACCTTTCCCACAACCAGATCGGAACGGCTCCAGGTACTGACCCGAGGACAGACCGGAGCGGTAACCGCACTGGGCTATGCTTCACTTCGCGGATTCGGAGGAGGTTCGCTCCACCCTACGGTAGGCGAACTCAGAGTGGGGAGGCTTCCTTTGATCGTGCCTGACCCGACTGTTGAAAGTAAAAAAGCATGTGACGAGCAAGAGGCATACTATATCGGTGAAATTCGAATAACCGAAGTGGAAACACTCGTTCCGATAAGCATTCCCCTTGGGGAAGGGAGACACCGTATCGAGTTCGAGATAGGATACGGTGTCTGCTACGGACATAACGAGACCAAAGCGATTGCAATGAGTCTCCTCGATCACAATCTCGAAACTAAAGACTCCCGCTATCCAACTCATGATGAAGAGTTTGTACTGCTCCATATCGACTCTGTCGAATCCACAGGGTTCATCTCCCATCTCAAACTGCCCCACTATGTTACGTTCCAGGCAAAGCTCGACAGTGTGCGGAAGGTGAAAAAGGAGAGCACTTTATGAAACGGCGCCACCACTTCGCCTTCTTCGACGAAGGTTCCAAACGGACCATCCGTCGGGCGACCTTGAAAGCAATTTCTATTCCGGGATATCAGGTCCCGTTTGCCAGCCGAGAGATGCCGATTGCCAGGGGATGGGGAACAGGAGGACTCCAGCTTACCCTATCCCTCATCGGAATGAACGATGTTGTAAAAGTAATCGACCAGGGAGCGGATGATTCGGTAAACGCGGTCAACATTAAAAAGCTCATAACCGCGACGACCGAAGGAGTGGAAATCACAGAAGATGCAGCCGACGCAACCCTGATTCAATCGCGGCACCGTATACCGGAAAAGGAACTCTCCCCAGAACAAATTCTGGTACTGCAGGTCCCCATACCGGAGCCGCTGCGAGTGTATGAACCGTCCGAACGGAAGACCCGTATGCTCCATGCCGAACGGGACTACACCGGCGCATACCTGGGGCTTTTCGAAGAGATAATCAAACACGGGAGGATGACAACGGGATCGGACCATCCTGTGGAGGTGGGACGCCGTTATGTGATGGCCCCCAGTCCGATTCCTAAATTCGACAATCCCAAGCTCGATCAGACAAGAGCACTGGTGTTATTCGGCGCGGGAAGAGAAAAGAAGATCTATGCAGTGCCGCCCTATACCGATGTAAACAGTCTCGAGTTCGAGGATGTGCCCTTCGAAATCGAGAGCTTTCCGGGCGTTGCCTGCCGTCTCTGCGGAAACAGCGGTGTATTCATGGATGAACTCATTGATGAGCGGACGGGAGAGACGTATTACCAGTGCAACGATACCAGTTTTTGCAGGGAGCTGCAGAACCAATGAAGAATGAACAGAAGGTGCTGCAGGTAAGAAACCTGGAAAAACAGTTCGGTCCGGGCTGCTCATTCTGCAGTAGTCAGGGAGATATGAAACAGGCGGAAGCGGGTCAGGGAGATTCGTTGGAAAAAAATTACTGTCCCAGATGCGGCACTGTCTACGCCATTCAGGATATCGATATTGATCTCTATCACCGGGAAATACTCGGTATTGTCGGTGAGAGCGGAAGCGGTAAATCTACCCTGATGCGGTGTCTCAATTTTGATCAGACGGCAGGCGGCGGTGAGTATTTTCTTCCCCGCTCCGCCTACAGTGAGAGGAACCTTTTCCGGGCGTCCCGACAAATACAACGGGAAATAAGGAACAATATGCTCGGTATGGTGTATCAAAATCCCGTAGAGGGATTGCGGATGAATTTTTCAAGCCTCTCGAATATTGCCGAGAAGCTGATTGCCGCCGGACAACGGAACGTCGCGCATATGAGAAAGCGCGCGGAAACACTCTTGGAACATGTGCGGATACCCTGGAACCGGATCAAAGAGCAGCCGTCCAACTATTCAGGAGGAATGCAGCAGCGTGTGCAGATCGCAAAGGCCCTTTCCAACAATCCTCCCATCCTTTACCTGGATGAAGTGACGACCGGATTGGACCTCTCAGTGCAGGCACGGGTGCTCGATCTGATAAAAGAAATTCAGCGGGAGTTCGAGGTGAGTATGCTGTTGGTGTCCCATGATTTGTCGGTTGTGCGTATGCTCGCCGACCGGACCGTGGTCATGCTCAACGGAAAGATAATCGAACGGGGGCTTACGGACCAGATACTCGAAGATCCTCAGCACCCCTACACACAGGAGTTGGTGCACTCACTGCTTTGAAAAAGGTAATGAAGAACGTTATGAAGCGGATAATGAACGGAACAGTAGTCGGACCCGATGCACTCTATCCTGATCATCAGGTGCTCATTCAGGGGAGTAAGATCCTTTACATCCTCCCCGGAAGCGGACCGCTCCCGCCACTTTTTTCAAACAATTCCGTGGAAGTAATTGACGCTGAGGGAGGGATAATCACTCCGGGCCTGATCGATATCCACTCCGATTATATCGAACACATGGCGGCCCCCAGACCGACAAGCCTCATGGATTTTACCGTTGCTGTACGCGAACTCGAGCGCGAGCTCCTCTCCCACGGCATAACCACAACTTTCCACAGCCTCTCCTTCTTTCACTCCTCAGTATTTCCGGACAAGGCGATTCGCCGTCCAGAAAATACGAGAAAATTCGTCGAGCTCATCGACGAGGCAAGAAAAAACAAACATCTTATCCACCACCGCTTCCATGCCAGGTTTGAAATCGACTGCATCAACAGGATAGAAGAACTCGAGCGCTACATCCGTGAAAAGAAGGTGCATCTTCTCTCGTTCATGGACCACTCCCCCGGGCAGGGACAGTACGGCAGCCTCCAAGAGTTCCGACGTGCGGTGAAAGGGTTTCGGGGAATCATGGATAAGGAGATCGATGTGATGATCGAAGAGAGTAAGACCAAACAGAAGATGACGATTGCCGCTATTTCACAACTCTCCAGACTGGCGAGAGAAAACGGGATTGCTGTTGCAAGCCATGACGACGACTCCCCGGAGAAACTGGAATTGGGCCTGGAACTGGGGATGGAAATAAGCGAGTTTCCGGTAAACCTTGCAACCGCTTTGCGGGCCCGGGAAATGAACTTCCATACGGTGGCAGGAGCCCCCAATGTTTTGCTCGGAGGCAGTCATACCGGTAATCTTTCCGCTGCTGAGGCGGTCCAGGAGGGAGCAGTCGATATCCTCTGCAGTGACTATTATCCTGCCTCTCTCATCCATGCTGTATTCTTGCTCCACGAACAATACGGGCAGTCTTTGGTGGACGGGTTCCGCCTTGTGACCATCAACCCGGCCAAGGCGGTAAAAATTGACGGCCTGCGGGGTTCTATCGAGCCGGGAAAAGAAGCGGACATCCTTATCATAAAACGGCTCGATGACGGGTTCCCCGCTGTAAACCGGGCCTTTGTGGCCGGAGTGGAGAGTATGACCATGCAATATAGGAGCAATGCTTGAGATGGAACAGTCCCTAATTGTTCGTTCAAATAGAGAAACCCTGACCGCAGAGGGCCTTGTCCCGAAAACTTGTACGATTGTAAACAGCACCTTCGGCCGCTATACCGAAATCGGGGAACATTGCTTCTTTGAAAACACGGATACAGGAGATTATTCCTACACTGGTCCCTCCTGCTACGTCCAGAATGCACGGATCGGAAAGTTCAGCAACATTGCAGCAATGGTACGAATCGGACCAACCGCACATCCGGTGGAGCGGGTGAGCCTTCATCATTTTACCTATCGAAGAAAAAAATACGGTTTTGCAGAGAAGGATGATGAACAGTTCTTTTCCTGGAGAGAAAGCCAGATCGTCTGTATCGGTCATGATACCTGGATCGGGCACGGGAGCATTATCATGCCGGGAGTGGTAATCGGAAACGGGTCCGTAATCGGTGCAGGATCAGTAGTCACGCGAGACGTACCCGGATACACGATTGCTGCGGGAGTTCCGGCCAAACCGATCAAACGCCGTTTTTCGGAAAAACATGAAGAGAAGCTCGAGCTCATCGCCTGGTGGGACTGGGCCCATGAACAGCTGGCCGAACGTCTCGAGGATTTTTCCCTCCCGGTAGATATCTTTATCGAAAAATATCGGAGGGTAAGATGACTACACCTGTCCTCGAGATAAGCGGACTTTCCAAGTCCTTTCATCTCCACGATGTAGGTCGGCATATTACCGCATGCAGGCATGTCACTATGGCTGTCCGCCAAGGCGAGTTTGTGGGGATTACCGGTAAGAGCGGTTCCGGAAAATCGACTATTCTCAAATTGATTTACCGCAGTTATCTCCCCCAGGCCGGGTCGATTATCTATGACAGCAAATCGTTCGGAATGATCGACCTGACCGTGACCACGGAACGGAGGATTATCTATCTCCGTCGTTTTGAGATCGGGTATGTGAGCCAGTTCCTCCGAGTGATACCCCGCACATCCGCACGTTCGATCGTGGAAAAGGCGGTTTTGGAGATGGGTGAATCGGAATCTACCGCTCGGGAAAAGGGGGAGCAGATGCTCGAACATTTTGAATTAGCACCCGAGCTCTGGGACAGTTATCCGGCCACTTTTTCCGGAGGTGAAAAACTCCGGCTAAACATCGCCAGGGCAATGATAAAAGAACCCCGGCTTCTTTTGCTGGATGAACCGACAGCCAGCCTCGATACCCACTCGAAGGGGAAAGTCCGCGAGCTGATCAGCCTTCTCAAAAAGAGAGGAACAACCATGCTGGGGATTTTCCATGATGTCGGATTTATGGGAGGACTCTGTGACAGGACCCATCTGATGAATGAAGGAGTAATCGAGGAGATATATGAAAATTGATCTGCATACGCACAGCAGATGTTCGGACGGCTCTCACTCGGTAGAAGAACTGGTGATACGAGCGGCGGAAAACCGCATCACCACACTTTCCGTAACCGATCATGATACGACTGAAAGTGTCTCCCGCACTCTGACTGCCGGATACCGGCAGGGGATCGAGATCATTCCCGGAATCGAAATCTCCGCCTTCGACCCGGAAACGGAGAGAAAAATACATATCCTCGGATACGGTTATAGACCGCCGGCCGGAGCTCTGAAGAACCTCTGCACGCCCATGCTCGAACTGCGCCATGAAAACACGGTACGGCAGATTGCCGCTATTTCGGAGGCCGGAATAGAGCTCACCGAGGAAGAGGTGCGGAGCGAAGCGGGGGAGAGCAGCATGCTCTACAAGCAGCACATTATGGCAGTACTGGTAAAGAAAGGGTACACGGACGGTATCTATTCATCCCTGTACACTTCCCTGTTCAAGGGAAATGGAGTCGCAGCCGGAGACATCGCCTACGTTCATTACCGGGATGCTATCGCTGCCGTCTTGGATGACGGGGGTGTGCCGGTACTCGCCCATCCCGGGCAGCAGAAGTGCCTCGATTTGGTTAGCACCATGGTACGGGAGGGCCTTGAAGGGATAGAGATGAATCACCCCGACCATACTATGGAGATGCGGTTGGAGATAATCGAGACGGCCAAGCGGTACGATCTGTTGTTGACCGGCGGAAGTGATTTTCACGGTGATTATGGCTCTCCCGCTTCACTGGGGGAGTTTACGGCACCGGAGAATTTTATGCGGAAGTGGAGAAAAAAGCAGGAATCATTAGTCAAAAAATACTAGTGATTCTTGATTACATATAGCAAAACCAAATTTTTTTCAGGAGGAATTGAAATGAAGAAAGCATTATTAGTGCTGTTAATGGGTATCATGGTCCTTGCCATGGTATGGGCAGGCGGTAAGCAAGAAAGTGCCGCTGAAGAAGAGACAAAAGAACAAGCGAAGGAAAAACTGGTGTGGGTATGGTATCCGAACGAATCGACTCCGGAGTATGCTGAATCGCGCTCTGCTGTTATCGATGTTGCAGAAAAGGCATTAGGCCGCGAAATCGAAGAGCAGCTTACTACCGACTATGCTATTGCGATCGAAGCGCTGGTGAATGAAAATGCCGCCTTTTCCTGGTTCGGCGGAGAAGGCTACACCCAGGCTCACGAGAGAGAATCGGCTGTACTTCCATTGGTCACAAATACTGGAAAATCAGGAACGCTCGCAGATGCAAAGTACTACAGCATGCTGGGGACACTTTCAGAAAATGCTGATCAGTACAAAATAAATGGGGAGTTCAATCTCGACACACTGGAACAGAAAAAGTTCTCCTTTGTTTCAAATAGTTCGACCTCAGGCTTTCGGGTACCGTCCAGTATTATCAGCGCAAATTTCGATGTAGAAGCTGAAGAGCTTCTCGAGGGCGGTCCGGATATGGTTTTTTCAAATGTAATGTTCGGCGGCTCTCATCAGGGTTCTTTTCTGAACGTGCTTACCCAAAAAGCGGACATCGGTGCATTTTGCAACAGCTGTATCGATGACTATATCGATTGGGTTTCCGGTGAATACAGCGATCCCGCGCCGGGTGATGTGATCAAAGTCAAAGAGAACGCGGATGCGCCGTTCAATCAGCATCCCGGTACGGAAGTAACTCTGGTCGCGACGGTACCTGTTCTCAATGCTCCCATTGTTATGAACACCAAATTGCTTACGGACGAGGAAATCAGAAACCTGAAGGCGGCTTTCACTTCTGATGAAACGGCAAACAACGAGCTGATATTCGCTCCCGATAATGCCGAAACGATTGCTTTTTTCGATAAAGGCGAACGGTTTGCAGAAGTAGAAGATGAATGGTACGACCCCATTCGAAAGCTGAGTGGTCTTAAATAATCCCACCGTATATTTATAAAGTAATTCGGACCCGGAGGAGAGAGGGGTGGTAAGCCCCGAAACACTTTCGGGTCCTTGTTCCTTTCTTAGTGGTGCGAACCATGGGGATAGGAATGGAGAGGAGGTATCAGAGTATGGCTCTACTGGAAATAGAAGACCTGACCAAGTTCTATAGCAATTTCTGCGCGCTCTCACATATCAGTTTTCAGGTACGAAAAGGAGAGTTCGTTGCTGTCATCGGTCCTTCCGGTTCAGGAAAGACGACCCTCATCCGGTGCATCAACCGCCTTATAGTGACGACGCATGGAGAAATTCGGTACAACGACCAGGATATGCTGAAGCTGAGAGGGAAGCATCTCCGTCAAGCCCGTTCGAAATTGGGAATGATCTTTCAACACTACAATTTAGTAAACAGACTGACTGTAATCGAGAATGTGCTTCATGGACGGCTCGGATACAAATCCACCCTTGCCGGTATACTCGGGCTGTATACGGAAGAGGAAAAAGAAAAGGCGGTCGAGGTTCTCACACTTCTCGGCCTGCAGGAGTTCATGTATAGAAGATGTGATCAGCTCTCCGGCGGACAGATGCAGCGTGTGGGTATAGCGAGGGCCCTAGTCCAGGACCCCATGATGATTCTCTGCGATGAACCGATAAGTTCACTGGACCCGAGTTCCGCAAAAATTATCATGGATTATCTGCGGAAAGTGCAGGAGGATTTTGGAATCACTATTTTGGTAAACCTGCATCAAGTCGATGTTGCCAAGAAATATGCCGAGCGTATTCTCGGATTCAATTCAGGAGAAGTTGTCTTTGACGGCCCTCCCTGGGAATTGGACCGAGACGCAATCTACGCTATTTACGGAACGGAAGCGGGGGAGTTGATCCATGACTGACCTGCAGAACCCGAAACAGTTTTTCCGCAAACAAAAATTGGTAATGACGCTGGTATTGGGAGGGTTTTTCATTCTCATCTACGGGGCTTCGGCAATAACAAATTTTACCGCAGCCGATGCCGCTACTGCTATCCCCAGAGTTATCGTCTGGATGGTGACCAACCTTTTTCCGGATGCTAAAGCGCTTACGAGACTCCCGAGAATTCTGGATAAACTCAAAGACACGATACTTATGTCCATCATGGCTTCGGTCAGCTCTTCTATCTTCGCCCTCATTTTTGCTCTGTTGGGTTCCCGCACAACAAGGCCGAACCAATTCTTTTCTGTGATATCACGGGCAATAGCTTCGATTAACAGGAATATCCCGGTAGCAGCATGGGCCATGATCTTCCTCATTTCATTTGGACAGAGCTCATTTACCGGATATCTGGCACTCTTCTTTGCCACCTTTGGGTTCTTGACCAGGGCCTTTATGGAGACGATCGACGAAGCATCGGCTAAACCGGTACAGGCGCTTCGGGCGGCAGGGGCACACGAACTGCAGATAATCGCACAGGCAGTCATGCCCGCCAGCCTGCCCCAAATGCTCAGCTGGGTGCTCTATATGATCGAGACCAATATACGAAGTGCAACACTTGTGGGGTTACTGACAGGCTCGGGAATCGGATTTATGTTCAGTATCTATTATAAAAGCCTCCAGTACCATAGTGCTGCTCTGGTGGTCTTGAGTATCGTAATCGTGGTTCTGGCTATTGAGATGATTTCCAATACTCTACGGAGGATAATACTGTGATTTCTGTACAACGTACCTCCAACGGGAAAATTAAAATTCGGCAATCCGCACCGGCAAAACGATGGCTGAAATTGGTTCTTGTTATTCTAGTCGTGGTCACCGTGTACGGCTTCATCACAATCGATACCGGCGGAGTCAACATCGGTAAAACGGCAATCGAGACTCTCGAATATTTCAAGATTATGTTCACTTCTCCCCGGGGGGTGGATTCCCACTTTGAAGCTTCCGGAGACGGCCCTTTAGCGGTCTTAGCGGCGGGATTCAGGGAAGTACTGGTAACCCTTTCCCTTGCCTTCTTGACCACTGTGGTCGGAGGATTTATTGCGCTCGTGCTTGCCCTGTTTGCGGCCAAAAACCTCACTAATACCAGAACGAGCAATATCATCAAAGGCTTTGTGGCAGTTATCAGGGCTATTCCTACTGTCCTCTGGGTTTTGATCTTTGCAATAGGCGCGGGGCTCGGCGCTGTCGCCGCGGTCATTGGGATGAGTTTCCATACCATAGGGTATCTCCTCAAGGCGTATTCCGAATCGTTCGAAGAGCTCGATGAAGGGGTCCTGGACGCTCTTCGTGCATCGGGTTCCAACTGGTTTCATGTGGTGTTTCAGGCTATTCTCCCTTCATCCATTACCTATCTCCTGTCTTGGACATTTATTCGATTTGAAATCAACTTTGCCGTTGCCGTTGCCATGGGGGCGGCTGCCGGGGCAGGAGGGATCGGATATCAGCTCTATATGGCTGCCGGTTACTTCTACGACATTCGAGAGATCGGATTCATCACCTATTTGATTCTTGCAGTGGCCCTGGTGATGGAATTGATCGCCACGAGGCTCAAGAACAAGTATCATATTCAGGAGTAGAGCTCAGGTGAGAATGGTCATCACAGCCATCCCCAAGAACACTGCGGCAAGCAGGGCTTTAACTGCTGCAACTCTCCGGGAGAAAAAGGTGGCAATAGACCCCATGGCAACTCCGGCGTAAGAGATGGTGAAGACGAGAAGCAAGGGGAGGATGAAGGCACTGTTGTACAGGGCAAGCAGTCCGTAGGAAGTCCCCGATCCTTCGGTACGGGCCAAATGCATGATAATGGGCAGATACACCTGACCGGTACAGGAGAACTCGAAAACCGTTACTAACAGAGCGATTACGGCCGTACCTGCAATCATGGAAGCTTTCCGTACCCGGGTCCGCACAACCCGGTGGATCCGCCGTTTCATCTTATCGGAGAGTTGAAGCGTCATCTCTTTCGTTCTTCCTCGGGAAGCCAATACTGCGTCCCGGACACTGAGACCGGCAAGAACGATCAGCAAAGCGATGAGCACCCACCTGATTATCGAGACCATCACCGGAAAGATGAGGAGCGAGCGAACCGCCCCGAATAAGCCCAATCCGACTGCGAAGTATCCGGCGAACACAGTTACCGTAAATACAATTCCTACAGTGAGGATTTCCGGTTTTGTCCGTCCGATGAGGGAGAGCATGGATATGAGAAAGAGGATGGTGGAGAATGCGCAGGGGTTGACACCGTCGGCGAGGCCGGCCAAGGCTACGGCAGCGATGGAGAGACCTGAGGTGGAGGGGTCCCCGGAGAGGTGGATACCGGATGATGTTTGCACCGCAGCACCTTCTTTCTTGATTTCTCCGACGGCCTTTTGCGTGAGCAGGGAGGGAAGCCTGACTTCGATCTCTTCGAGTCCGTGCATTAATTCGGTTCCGTTTTTGCTTTCTACAACAGCCACGGGAAACTGTTCGAGGCTTTCATCTTGCTCCTCGAGGAGTGCAAGGAGCTCTTCCATGGTCCCCTGTGCCATAAGATCATGGTAGACTACGATGAAGGAACGGCCGGCGTCCGACCGGAGTTCGGGAATTTTTTTTTCTATAAAACGGGTACACTCCCTGCACCCCTTGTCCGCGTAGAAATGTATGTACAGCGGTTGTCGGGAATGCTCTAACAGATACCGCTCCGCGGTATTCTTATCGTATTGCTGTTCACAAGTTGGGCAGGGGACTGCTGCATTCTGTTTATTCCGGTTGCTGTCATTTTCGCCGTTCACTTCCGCTGAAATCGTAATGACCGATTTGTCGTAAATCTCGCTCGAAGATGAAACCAGAATAGAGCGGGCCACTTCTCCGCTATAACCGGTAGAATCAAATGCAAACTCCAGAGTTTCAGTCCTGTTTGGAGAGAGATACAGTTCTTTTGAATCCGGTTGAATACAGGGACAGGTGCTTACGAAATAAAGCCGGAGTTCTTGCTCCAAGCTGTTATGTGCCTCGAGGGTAAAAAAGGTTTTAGTATCCGCTCGGACCGTTCCCAGATCAACCTGCTCGGTTATCTGCGAGCAAAGGGGAGGGGAGGCACAGAGGAGAAAAACCAGAACATTCCCGGTCAATAATCGCCGTATGAGGTGTACCAGTCGCTGCATGGTTACTCCATCTTACGCCGGTAGGGAGGGAAAATTATCAAAATCGGGTTAGTTTTTGGTTAGGTCGGCAAAATGCACATTGACTATTTACATATAAGTAAAATATATTAACTTATAGATCAACTAATATAAATAAGAGGTATTAGTAGTATGAGTGCTATCGAGATGGTAATGTTCGATCTTTCCGGTACTACGGTCTATGATGAGGGGTACGTAACGGATTGTCTCTACAGAGCGGCTGTAGAGACCGGGATCGACACAACTGAATCAGTCATCGCACAGAATATAGGAACGAATAAACGGCATCTTTTCCAATTTCTGCTTGCCCGTTCTCAGGGCTCTGTTATTTCTCTCGAGGAGATGGGGACGGCCCAGCTCGATGATGCCTCTCTGCAGACCGCGGAGGAAGCGTTCCGTCGGTATAGTGAGCTCATGATAGAACTGTACCGGAAGCATGTTCGTGAAGTACCCGGCGCTGAAGATACGTTCCGTTGGCTGCACGAACAGGGGATCAAAGTGGCAACTGACACCGGTTTTCACCGTGACATCACCGAAGCTATTATGGAAGGTCTCGGTTGGCTCCGGGAGGGCCTGGTCGATTGTTCGGTTTCGGTGCAGGATATACCGGGGGAGCGGGGAAGGCCGGCGCCGTTTATGATCTTTCATGCTATGCAGGAGCTAAATGTGCATCAGGTCGGTGCGGTAGTCAAGGTAGGCGACCAGCCTTCCGATCTTCTCGAGGGGACGAATGCCGGATGTACCGGAGTGGTCGGAGTGCTCTCAGGTTCTTTGGGTGCGGAAGCGTTGGGAACATTCCGTCATACCCACATCATCCCCAGTGTTGCGGAGCTCCCATCACTTTTGGAGAGGTCCTTTTTATGAGCAGCACGTTCGGCAGGGCAGCGGTAATGGTAGAAGCGAATGCACCGTTTGAGATCCGTGAATATCCCCTGCCTCCTGCAGCGGAAGGGACAATACTGGTAAGAGTACTCTGCTGTACTATCTGCCGAAGTGACTATCATACCTTTAGCGGGAAGCGGAGCGGACCGACCCCAGTCATCCTCGGGCATGAAATCGTGGGGGAGATCGTAGAACTGGGAACAGGCGTGGTCTACGATATGAATGACCTGCCCTTAGCGGTCGGAGACAGGATAACCTGGACCCTTACCGCCAACTGTGGGAGGTGCTACTACTGCCGGGCGGCGGAGCTGCCCATGAAATGCATAAAACTCTTTAAATATGGTCATGACTCGTGCGCGGAACCGCCCCACTTTTTAGGCGGGTTTGCAGAGTATTGTCTGATACAACCGGGGACAGCTGTGATCAAGGTGCCTGGGCATCTAAGTGACGAGGTCGCGGCCCCCGCGAACTGTGCTCTTGCTACGGTAATGGCCTGCTGGGATGCGGCTTCACTCAAGCAAGGAGAGTCTGTACTTATTCAGGGGGCCGGCGGGCTCGGCTGCTATGCTGCCGCAGTTGCCCGGAGTTCCGGATGTACGCGGGTGATCGTAGCTGATGTTTCCGCGAAGCGGCTCGAGTTCGCGCGGCTCTTCGGAGCGACCGATACGATCGAGGTACCTGGTCCGAAACAACCTGCTGCAGCGGATGCAAATGCCGCCATATCACTTGTCGGGCGGGTCCGGGAGCTTACTGAGGGGCGCGGAGCAGACTGTGCGCTGGAGGTGGCGGGGGCTCCGGAGACAGTCCTTGAAGGACTCCAGTGCCTGCGGAAAGGAGGCCGCTATATCGAAGCCGGTTGTTCTTTTCCGGAAGCCCTTATAGAACTGGACCTTTCGGTAATCCTCTGGAACCGGATTACCATTACCGGAGTCCATAACTACCATGCGCGTCATTTAAAGGCAGCAGTGGATTTTTTGGAAGCAGAGAGGGAACGGTATCCGTTTGATAAAATCGTAACCAAAAGCTATCCGCTGGAAGAAATAGACCGTGCAATGGAAACGGCTGCCTCGGATGCGGAACTGCGGGTCGCCGTCCGTCCCGCGTTTACTCCATAACGTATACACCGAGCAGGAGTACTTCCCTATCACTGGAATTGTACGGATAATGTGGTATCTCTCCCCGAAAGTATAAGCTGTCTCCTTTCTCTAAAAGCACTTCATCCGGTCCGATGAAATACCGCAGTGTTCCACAGAGAACGAGAAAAAACTCATCTCCATCGGTAGTGACCGGAGAACGTTTTGTATGGGGAGGGATTGTAATGAAAAAGGGCGACATCCGCTTGTTCGGCATATCGTAGGCCAAGGCGTGATACTGCATGCCGGTTTCGGGATGCTCACGCTCTACCTCTACCCCTTGATCCTTTCTGGTAACGACATAATCGACCGCCTCGGTATGGGCCCGGACCAGGTCTTCGAGATTGACCTCGAGGGCCCGGGCAATGTTCATAAGCATGTGAAGAGAGGGAATGGTGCGGAAGTTTTCGAGCCGGGAGAGAAAGCCCGGGGTAATTTCTAAACGGTTTGCCAATTGGGTGAGGGTAAGCTGCTTTTCTTTTCTCATTCGGCGTATGTTGAGAGCAATATCGAGGAGCTGCATGGAAAAATAATAATGCAGGAGTGTCATTAAAGCAACAGAAACTACCGCTTCAGATGTTATCTGCCGGTTCTGCTATCTCCCACACGATATTCCAGATTGTTTTCATCGATCGGTTGAACTCCGGACTTTCGATAATCATGGCGTATGATTCCTTCTTGCTCGAAGCAAGGCCGACGCAGCCGTCATACATATATATACTAGTAAAATTCGGGTCGACCTGGTGGGGGAAATACCGGACCGACCTGC
>CAZKZZ010000100.1:0-14012 GCA_964557375.1 uncultured Spirochaetales bacterium
AAATTGTCTAATATACTTATTTTATAGATGCATACTTATATCATTTTGAAAAAAACGGGTGCGGCCTCTCAAAGTGAGAGGTGCCGCAATGAAGTTACAGATTAGATAATACCCGAAGCGCGTTATCCCGTAGAAGTTGTCCGCATCTTCCGTTCGATGCAATATCGACAAGAACTTTTACTGCTGCTTTACTAATGCGGTTTTCGGGGTTTTTGCTGATCTCTTCTATAGCCAGAATGCCGGCATATACCGAGGAAAATCTTGGAGGTTGCTTGAGGGTGTCCCGTAAGAGCATGCGGGCTATCTCATGGGTTACTTCTCCTGTGGGGTCAGAACCGATTGCCCCTAATCCGTACAAGGCCTGAGCACGGACAGCAGGATCTGGATCGTGTTTTATCGTAAGAATAAGCTGGTCTTTTGCCTCCTCAGTATTGAGCATACCCAGAACACCCACCGCCTTGTGTCGTACAATGGGATTATACGATTCAATTTTATAACGTGTGTTATAATGGATGTTCATAACCCCCTGTTTTACTATAGTAGTGAGCATCGAAAAGACATTATCCTTATCACTTTCCGTACCGCCTTTCTGCACCTTATCTTCGAGGGCTTCCAAAGCGAGTAGTTGAAGGTCCGTGTCCCCTGATTCCAGTTGAGCCTTTATTATTCCCATCACAAGGGAGGGTTGAAGAAAAACGTCCTCAACTGTAAGGAACTCATCCTTATCCGAAGTTGTGTCGGATGTGTTTTGTGCCGATAAAAGGGGTGCAGCCGAAAGTGCAACGCATAAGCATACTATTGCCGCAGTTAAATTTCTTTCCTTTATCATTTTTCCTCCAATAATCTGAGAAGTTTTAACATAGTTTTATGATTAATAGCAGGAACCGTGCCAAGGAATAAATTCTGAAATAATTCAGATGAACATACGCCGTTCAACTCTTATACGGTTGAAGGCGAACAATGAATATTGTTTTGGATTCTTCCGACTGCACATCAATTTGTCCGCCGAAGCTATGTACAATGTTATGATACGCTGATGTAAGACCGAGACCTTTCCCGCTCCCGACCTTTTTTGTAGTAAAAAAGGGGTCGAAGAGTTTGGGGATATTGTCCGCAGGTATCGGAGAGCCAGTATTTTCGATTTCACAGCAAACCCATTCGTTTACAAAGCCGCGTATGATCAACTTTCGTTCTTTCCCCGCCGGCTGGTTTTGTGCCGCTTCAAAAGCGTTAATGAGTATGTTTATAAATGATTGTACCAGTTCCTGTATCGTTGCTTTTACGTCAGGCAGCGAAGGGATATCCGTTTCGATGTGAATGTTATCTTGATATTCTCCTTTGGTAATATGAAGCGCAGAATAAAGAGCTTGTTCCATTGAGGTTTTACAGGTTTCGTTGATCCGGGGATTATTGAAAATGTCGAGACTTTTTACAATATCCTGTATTCTGTTCAAACCGTTTGCTATTTCTGAGAACAGGCCCACCGAATCTTGGGAAATGTAATCCAATTCATGCATCTCTCTGAGGTTTCGGGCCGTTTCTCGAATTGATATAAGCTCCTCTATATTGCTGCTTCGGGCTAGTTTTTCGATTTCAGCATGAAGCCGGTTGAAACAACCCGAAACTTTTTCTATATAATTACTCCCTGTTTCGACATTGCTTCTGATGAAACTAAGCGGATTGTTTATTTCATGAGCGATGCCCGCTGATAGGGTCCCGAGGGTAGCCATTCCTTTTTCCTGAACCAGCTGTTTCTGCATTTCTTGAAGCTGTGCATTGGCTTGACTGAGTTCTATACTTGTTTGCATGAGCTGTTGCTCCATCTGCAATCGAGTAGTAATGTTTCTCGAAATAATTATAATCCTGCTTTGTCGGCCTTTGCCGGTTTCTTCAAACCTGCAGCTCTCGAGTATTACCATACGCTTACCGCTCTCGGAGTGATAAAATCTTTCGTTTCCGGTTATACTGCCTTCTGTTTCGAGTCGTTTTCTGGTTTCCATCCAATCTTCCGGGTATTCATAGAAGGAAGTAATATTTCGTTCTAACAGAAACCTTTCGGAGGAAACATCAAGCAATTCAGCGCAATATCTGTTTGCAGAGAGAATTTTGCCGAAGATATCTACTATGAAAATAGGGACAGGAATATTCCCGATACATGTGTCGACTCGACTTCCGTTATTCACCCTCACTCCATTCTTGTTTTTTTAAAATAGTAAAGTACTTGAAAAAACCGAGCAGTTTCATAGTATCAATTACTTTGTACTGGAGTCGGCTCAGGGCAAAGGTAATTCCACACCGATTGCAATTTACCAATGCAGTAGTAAACGCTCCGATACCGGTTGATGATATGTTGGTCAAGTTGTAACAGTCTAAAATGACTGTGGAAAATAACGAATCACCTTTAATAACCACATCCAAAAGATTAGTGAGATCGTAACTGTTTTTTGTATCGAGATATCCGTTGAGAAAAATGACAATTGTTTTCTCCATCTGGCCTGTTATTGAATATGATACATGAAGACCATGTTTTTTCTTGTTATATTCTTGTATTAAATTACTAAGTAATTCCGTCATTCTCTTCATTTAATCACATTTTTTTTGAAAGGTATAGAAAATCCTCCTTTATTTTTCATAAGATACTTGGTTTTTTTGGTATATATATAATCGGTATAGTGTTGGCACAAAATTTGCATATTTTTAAGGGGAGGCATGATGTCGACTACGAAGACAATTCTTTTTGTTGATGATGAATCCGATGTTCTGGCAATGTGCAAAAGGATTTTCCATAAAGATACTTATATCCGAATATTGACTGCTTCAAGTGGAACGAAGGCGTTGGAGCTTCTCGAGAGAACTCATGTGGAGGTAATTTTTGTGGATTTACGAATGCCGGGAATGGGAGGATTAGAATTGTTGAAGAACATACGGGTACGGTATCCCCGAATCGTTCGGGTCATACTGACCGGGTATGCGGATTTTGCAACGGTTCAGGCAGCACTGAACGAGAATCTCGTTTCGCGGTTTGTCACCAAACCGGTATCCGGCGCTGAAATCAGGCGGATTGCAAGGGAAGCCTTTACTGTTTATCAAGAGAAGTTGAAAAAGAAACAGTATACGCACAGGCTCAAACAGGAAAAGGCATATCTGGAAGGAGAGTTGAAAGGTAAGAATGTACAGCAGAGCACCCTCTTGAAGATAACAGAGAGTCTCACCGATAAACAGAATTCTGATGTGTTTCTCCGTCGAGCGTTCTATTTGATGAAACAGATTACTCGCGCTGAATCGGCGGGGGTCTATTTTTTAGAGAAACACGAAGCTGGGGAAAGGATTCGGTTGGTATATCCGGAACCGGATAATGAAGTGGTGGCACCTGTATCTAGGAAGTCTATAGCAGGATACGTCACCCTGACAGGAGAAACACTTTCTATTCCCGATGTTTCGGCAATATCGGACATTGTGCCATATATCTATGATACCGGAATAGATCAGAATTCCGCGGTAGGACGGGGTTCCCTGTTAGCAGTCCCGATTACTAGTGGGGATACGGTTCAGGGGGTCATTGAATTGTATTCGCGGCTTAACGGCAAGGGAGATCACGGTCAATTACTTACTGATGATAATAAATACTTTGTAACCATTATCGCACAGGAGGCGGTGCGGGTGCTTCAATATAACCGGAACATCGAGAATCTGCACAACCAATTTGAAGAGTTTGTAAAGGTGATACTCACCGTCTGTGATTATGAGGGGCAGGGGTTAGCTGGACATGCGTTCGGCGTGGCAGATTTATCTATACGTATTGCCGAATGTGTTAACAGTGATACAGCTTATTTCCTGGATACGTATTTCTCAGAAGAAGAGCAAAAAGAACTCGAGTATGCTGCTCTGCTCCATGATTTGAATAAAATTACGGAACACTCGTTTGATGAAAAAGGAAAAAACGGCAGGTCCGTCCTGCAAACGTTTTATATGCTCAACACAATCACGTGGCCTAGTCAGTATCGCCGTGTACCCGATTTTTGTCTGAAACACAAAGAACATCTAAATGGTTCAGGGCAGCCTTATGGGCTCGAATCCGATCAAATACCGCTTCAGGCCCGTATCATTGGCTTAGCCGACTTCTTTGATGTGTTAACAGCAGGATTTGTTGAGAGTGGCCGGATAATTTCTCCTATTGATGCGCTTGAAAGGATCGGCGAAGCTGTGGAAAGGGGGGAATTAGATAGGCGATTGTTTTCGTTGTTCATGGAAAACCGGTTGTGGGAACAGTAATCGGTAATTATACTGCTAACTATCAAAATGATAGAATTCTGAATAATTTGATTTACAGTGAGTGAACATAAGATTCTGTGAGGCTTTTTTTTGGTGGTAAGGGCGTATTATCCTCATAAAGTGCCATTTTTTTAGTTTTTTTGCCTCATTATTTTCTACATCTGGCATATAACCTGCTAAATGAAGGGATAAAAAGAAAAGGTAAAAGTATACAAAACATGGCAATAGATGGACTATCTCGTAAGCAAAATAAGATATTTATAATACCAAAAATCTTTTTATCATTGGGAAGTAAAAGCTATACAAGTGGGAGTATACGGCGTCGAGAATTAAAATCTATAACCGATCAAATAAATCGTATAAACTCGACACTTGTCGATTTGAGTGAAAACCGTTTTACAGAATCATTCTATAGAGAGATAAAACTGCTATACCAAAGTACTCGTCTTCTGCATGAACACATTACTGTTGTTAAGGAGATCTCACAACCAGAGGTTGCAGCTTTGGTAGCTTCTCTGGTGGTGCCGGATATCAATACTGAGCTTGAAAGAATTATCACAGAATTCTGTAAAGATAGTACTGAAATTGAGATAGAACAAGAGGTGCTTAAAAAAATCTATCTTGCACTCGCCTCTATTCCTCAAGACAAGAAAATTGAGATTGAGGAAGTGATTTGTGCATTTAGCTCGATGCAAAATATAGTTTCCTTCCCTTTTGACAAGCTTTTAGCACTTTTTGAAAATAATAATAACAGGTGTCGGGTTTCTGTTCTTTCAGATTGGCTTCAAAAATTGTATGGAGTAATTTCGGAAATAGATGTCTTTCCGCATTTCACTTTTATCGAGGGAATATCGCTTCTCTATCATAGGAGTTATTTTAGCGTTATTAATGATAAAAGAAAGAAGAAAAAGCTTCATTCAACACGTAAAAGGATTGAGCTGGCTTATGCGAATATCAGAGAATTTAAAAGACGGGTACCGCTGGAATCGATTTTGCTGTTTGTTTATGGAATTTCTTTCTGCGAAAAAGGCAAAGAGAAAGCTCCACTTCAGGTACTGTCATTATTGTATAATTATTGGAAAATCCGTTTTGAATGCAATTTTTCCCTTTTTTGTCGACAGCGAAAAGAAAAAGAATTGAAAGAGACTGCATTAGACCTCCTTGATTGCACCGAGCTCCCTATTAATGAAACCTTGCTTAAGTGCGAGAATTATTACGGATTGAGTTTTACCTATACCTATACGATCAACGTAGTGTCCGCACTTTTGAGTAAAGTTTTTCAAACACAGCTAAGACCATTATTCAGGAATAATATGTTGTTTGGAGGGCATACAGGCAATTTTGAAATGAAAAGGAATCTTTCGCAGGTTGTTGAAGATTTTTTCAGAATAGAGGATTTGATAGCAAAGCTGGAGACGGACATACAATCGAAGGGAGAGATAGGGAAAGTACTTGAACATTTTAGACGACATGCAGAGGTGAGCGTAAAAATAAAAAATCACGATATTATCCTGTTAAAAGTTAATTTGTCAATGGAATACATCATCGAAAATATACTCTTAGCGTTAGAAGGTGCTGATAATCTTATAACATCAAGGCTGAAAAAGGTGGAGGTCCCGGCGGATGGTGTATGGAGAAAAAAATCATTGCAGAAAGCCGTTGAGAAATCACTCGCTGTTAAGCGGAGTGTAGAGCGCTCCAAGAAAGTAGTAAAAGAACTGTTTGATCTAGAAAAAGGTATTCCAATTGGTTCAACAGAAAAACAATCCAAAACGGCTTACTTTAAGCCAGACTCACTCCGGTAAGGATCGAATTGTACTTGATTGCATCACTGTCCGCCCGGGAGGTGAGAATGATCGGTTTTCCTCCCCCCATGATGATGCCGGCCATTCTGTATTCTGTAAGATAAGCCAACGTTTTATAGAAGATATTTGCGGCATCGATGTTGGGCATGAGAAGGATATCGAGGTCTCCTCCTACTTCGGTTTCGATTCCTTTGGTTTCGCAGCTTTTTTTGGATAGAGCATTGTCCAATGCGAACGGACCGTCGATCAGACACCCCCGAATCTGCCCGCGGTCTGCCATTTTAGAGAGAGCTGCGGCATCGATAGTGGTAGGCATTGCAGGATTTACCTTTTCTACCGCTCCGACCACTGCAACTTTCGGTTTTTCTATCCCGAAGCTGTGAGCGACCGCTACCGCATTAGTGATGATTGCCGCTTTCGTTTTGAGGTCCGGTTCGATGTTTAACCCCGGATCAGACATGAGGATCATTTTTTTAAATTGCGGAACTTCAATAACGGTTACGTGGCTTAAGACTCCTTCCGATTTCAAACCGGTTTCCTTATTAAAAACCGCTTTCATCAGTGTAGCAGTCGGGACCTTGCCTTTCATCAACAGGTCGGCTTCTCCCGTTCTTACCATCTTGACTGCGGCTGCAGCCGCCTCGTCTTCACCCCGCGCTTCTACGATCTGAAACGGTGAGATATCGGCGCTGCATTTTTCGGCTGCTGCAGTGATGGCGTTAGGGTCCCCTACCAGTATGGGATGAACAATATCGGCTGTAAAAGCGTGCGCCAAGGCGGTAAGGACGTCGGGCTCTTCTGCCATAGCGACGGCCACCAGTTTGGAGGGCCGGTCCTTTGCCTGTGATTCCAGCTGCGCAAATGTTGTAATCATGAGCTGCCTCCTCCCTTTTATTGTACACGGGTTGCGAGATTGGTAAAGCCGGTTTTTTATTTCTCTTTCCCGGATAATCGGATCGGGATGATCCGGTGCAAGGTGAGTCTAAATGCAGCAGCCAGAAGAATTCCCAACCCTGCGAAATACCAGACCCAGAGCGGTAATCCCCAAAAAAGGACCGGAGTTTTTCCCCATGCCCAGAAATCGTTACTCACGATAAAAATGGCGATTAGGCTGAAAACAGCGAAGCCGGGGAGACGCTCTGTACGGAGCCGCTCTGCGAAACCGGAGGTATTCGGCCCTGGTTTCACACGGAATTTGGGGGATTTTTCTATGGTTCGTGACACCGCGAGTGACACTCCGATAAAAAGAAGCGAAGTGACAGCAACAATCGGTACGGCAGGAAGCGTTCCAAAAGCCGGCAGCAAATCAAAATAATAGAGTACGACAAGGAGCTCTCCTCCGGCAAGGGAAGCGAACGCGCCCCATTTATTGGCCCGATGCCAATAGAGGCCGCCCAAGACTAACGGGGCTAACACGCTGATTCCGTTAAAAGTAGTGGCCTGTACGAACGCGAGAAGCGTTTCCGGAGGGCGGAGAGCAATGAGAAACCCCGCACCGCCGAGAAGAACCACAATAAGTTTCTCCCACGCAACCCTCTTTCGCTCGGGCATCTCATCACCAAAGAGGTTGAAGTCGAGCGAAATGATACTGGTCAAGGTCAAAAGTTGGGAGTCCATCGTAGACATCAAGGCGGCAATGCTGCCGGTAAGGAGGAGGGTGCTGGTAAAGACACCGGTAAACCTGCCCAGAAGAAGAGGGAAGATCGTATCACTTTCACCGGCAGGCAAACCCGGAAAGGAGGCCCTCCCGAGGACCCCGATTGAGACCGTCAGAAAAAAGAGAATCGTAGTTATAATCGGATACAAGACAACGGTGGTAGAAAAGTGTTTCTCCGATTTGGCAGCTAAAAACCGTTGGAACAGATGAGGGGTAAAGGGGACCGAGAAAAACCAGAGGAATGTGTACCCGAACCACACCCCCCGAGTCATGGACCCGTCCGCGCCAGGGCGTGAGAATAATGCCGGAGTTTCGGATAGAAGCCGTTCGTTTACGGCAGCAAAACCGCCGCTTTTTTCAGCAATGATTGCAAATGCAATAGCGGCAAAAGTAATCATCATCACTCCCTGGAGAAAATCGGTCCAGGCAATAGTGCGAAGACCGCCGAGGACGACATAGATCATGACAAAGCTCGTAATGAGAAAAGCTCCTCCGGCGTAGGAGATCCCGGTAAGCGAGTGGAGGGAGTTGCCCGCGGCAATAGCCTGGAGAGCGAGATAGGGAAGGGTAAAAACGATCATTACTATTGAAGAAACTTTTTTGAGAGATTGGGAACCGTACCGGTCGGCGATAAAATCGGACGGAGTAACGTACTCCCGTTCCCTGGCCAAAGGGATAATTTTCCGCCCTACCAGATACATAGAGAGGGCCATGAACCCTGTGCCGAACCCCATAACCGGATAAAAAGCATACCCGATCCTGTAGCCTGCACCGGAGAGGCCGAAAATCGTGAATGCGCTGAAATTTGACGCTGCCATGGTAAAAAAGAGAAGTAGATTTGAGAGAGACCGGCCGGCCAAAAAGAAATCGACGCTGTTTCTCTTGGTACGTCGATGGAGCCCGATGCCGATTGCTAATGTAATGGAGAGATAGCCGAGTATGATGAGCAGCCGCATGTTCATAGCGAAGCCTCCCTATAGGCGGGTAGGGATGGCTTACACCTTGTGCATTACCCGAATTAGTGACTCGAAGATTGTTGCAACGATTTTTACAGCAAAAAAAGCGGCCTGTCAAGGGCGTTTGTTGGGTGGGAACCTCACGCCCCCGAGCCGGCCGTATTCTTACTTTCTATTGATCGACGAGATCCCGGAAGAACGAATGTTTTGCTCACTGATGATTCCGGAATACTCTACCGAAGTTGCACCTTCTACTCTCCCTGTGAGTACACCGCCGTTCATATTGAGCTGGGCAGACCCGGCGCCCTTCATGTTTACTTCAGCATTGGTAATGGATGATTCGCTCATGTCGACGTCACTTGCGCCTTCCGTATCGATATAGAGATTTTCTATTACACTGCTGTTGCCCTTGAAGGAGCTCGCCCCCCGGGAGGCGAGTCTGAGAGACGGAACGTTCACGTCGTTTAGAATTACTTGACTCCCCCCTTCGGTACGGACCTCCTGAAGCTTCGGTGTGGTCACCGTAAGTTCCAACTTCGCGGCTCCTAAATTAAGGCTGTTGCCTGGTGTGAGAATGCAGGAGAGTGTTTTTCCCTTCAGGGTAATCTCGACGTTGTCTCTAATGTACTTGGGGTACTCGGCGGTTACCTCGTATTCGGTCCCCTGCGCTATTATGAGCTTCCACGCCCCCTTTGTCTCAATGCCGGTAAATCCGTCTATCTGCACATTCTCCTTGATCATTTCTCTCTCAGTTTTTGTGAGAGTCCCAAACTCGACCGACTGAGCAGCTTTTACCCGTATTGTGATGAGCACCGCAGCCATAATGATAATAACAGCAGCGAGTGCGGCCAGAAGTATTTTACTTGTTGTTTTCATACTGCGCTCCTTTGTTGTTTGACTGTTCGTAACGATAGTAGTGTGATTTCAACTCGTCAAATGTAATATCGAGCAGATCCATTGTTTTGAATAATTTCGGCAGTTCATTTTGTACGAATTCTTCGGTTTTCATCTGCTTCACCGTCTGATATGCTCCTTCATCTACAAAGTAGCCGATTCCCCGCTTGTTAAAAATGATTCCCTTCTCTTGTAGCGAATTGTAGGTCCGCAAAACTGTATTTGGATTGACTTCTACGCTCACTGCTAACTCCCTTACGGATGGGATTTTCTCTCCCTCATCCCATGATTTTTTCAAAATATTATTACAGATATAGTCTCCGATCTGTGCGTAGATGGGAGAACTGCTTTCAAAGTTCATGCTACACCTCCGTCTCACGCAGCCGGAAATAGCCTGTAATCCAGAAAAATACCGGTGCAATATAGTAGAAGAGGATTTCGGTAAACCGGAGCAGCCCCTGAAAGAAAGACATGAAGGCAGTTTGTTTCGCCGGGTCGACGATGTTAATGTGGTCGAAGTTCATCGAAACAAAGAAGCCGGGAAACCAGCTCCAGAAAACCAGTTTTGTCAGGAGTACGGCAATGATTCCCAGTCCGATACCCAGTATATTGAGCCAGAGGATTTCGTTGAGCAGGTGGAGCCGTTTGAAGAATACGGCACTGAAAAAAGTCGCCGAATGGGTTGCTATATATATGCCGATCGTTCTCCACATGAGGTGATGGAACGGATTGAATATTCCGTGGGACCGGTTGAAAAACAGTTCGGTGATGCCTGCTGCGAGAAGTGAGAAAACCAAATAAATGAGTACGGTAGCTACGGTATACCCGATCGAGGTAATGAGAAGCTTGCTCAGGTACTTCTCTCCCTGTGAAGCCGGAAGCGTTAAAAAGGTATATCCTTTCTGTTTATCGTGCAGCTCTCGAAAGCTCATACTGGTGATAACGTGTCCCCCGATCAGCAGGACTAGTGGGAAGAAAACCAGATGGAACTCCCACCTTCCGCTCGATCCGACGGAAGCCACGTTTATGAGCAGAAGCAGTCCAAAGATTGCCCCGATAACTGTGGCGATCGTTTTTGTATTCAAGGCGATTTCGTTGCGCATGAGAAGCGCCATTCGGTTTGGTGATGGTAGTCTACTATTAGTCATGTTTCGCTCCTTCAAATACTTCTTTCATCTGTTCGCGTCCTCTGATGGCGGCATTGAACAGCAGTTCGAGATCGATCCGTGATTCTCTCCCGTCTCGATTCGGTGCGACGACTGCGTATCCACCGGGTACTTTCTCCCAGTAGAGGGCTTCACTATCAGCCGGCTCATCCTCCTGTACGGTGAGAGCGAGTTTCTCAGTAATCTCCGCGATATCGTGGTAGAAGAGGATGGTCCCTTCATCGATTATGATGATCGGATCAATGAGGTTCTCCATGTCCCGGACCTGATGGGTGGAGATAATGAACGTCCGTTCATCGGTCATGGCCTCCGCGGTCAGTTTACGGAATTGGCTCTTGCTCGGAATATCCAACCCGTTCGTCGGTTCATCGAGGATAAGGATTTTACACCGTGAAGCCAGACCGAAGGCGATGAGAAACTTTTTCTTCTGTCCGTAAGACATTGTGTGCAGGCCCTCTTCCGGGTCGAGTTCGAACTCATTCATGTACTGTTCCATCCCGTCGTGATCAAAGGACGGGTAGAAGCCGCTGTAGAGAGCGATGAACTTCGACGGCTTTACCGGCGGGAGGTAGAACTCTTCCGGAATAAAATAGATATCCCGAAGTACGATGGGATCCCTTTTTACTGAAGAGATGCCGTTGACCATGCTCTCCCCCTGCTTCGGAAAAAGAAGCCCGGCCACGATTTTTAAAAGAGTTGTTTTTCCAGCCCCGTTTTTCCCTAAGAGCCCGTAGATATTTCCGTCGGGAAGCTCGAGGGAAAGGTTCGAGAACAACTCTTTTTTCCGTTTGTACGAAAATGTTAATTCTGTAATGGTTGTCACTATTGTTCCTCCTGTATAGTGTACTATCTAACTAAGACACTAAGAATGTAATGCAGATGAATAAATTTGTCAACAAAAAAATCTTTTTTTTCCGGAATTATTGAAGAATTATTGCAGTATCCTGCAGGTGTTTTATAATAAACAAGGAGCTCGGAGCATGGGAATAAATAAAGATATCCGGTTTGATATCCGGTTGAAAAAAATCTCTACTCCACTGGGAACGGTGGTCGCCGGTTCGGTACGGGAAGAGATCTGTCTGCTCGATTTTGAGAACAGCCCGGCATTCGAGAACCATATCGAGCGGTGCCGGAAACTGTTTCAGGCGGACGGGGTGCAGTTCAGTGAAGCCGATCAACTCCTCGATACACTTGCATTACAGCTCGAAGAGTATTTCGAGGGTGGCCGGAAAGCGTTTTCTGTTCCCGCGGCAATCCGGGGTACACCGTTTCAGGAGAATGTATGGCGGGAACTGCTTACCATTCCCTACGGCGAGTACCGCTCATACAAGGAGCTTGCAGCTGCGGCCGGGAACGGCAGGGCAGTACGGGCTGCAGCAGCGGCTGTCGGGGCGAACCGCGTACTCATCCTTATTCCCTGTCATCGGGTAATCGGTGCTGACGGCAGTCTCACCGGTTACAGCGCCGGGCTGGAACGGAAAAAACAACTTCTCGAACTCGAAAACAGCAGGAGGCAGGCATGATTGAACCAAAGCGCGGATTATTGTTTACCAAACGGCTTTTTTTCGGAGATATGGTTTTCAACTGGTTTTTGGGAGGGCTGTTAGCGCTTTTCCCCGGGTTCGTAGACCGGGTGCTTACCACGACCCGGTTTTTTCCGATCGCTGCATTCAGGCTCATCGGCATCGGTTTTCTCATCTATTCGGCCTGGCAGACCTTAATCATCGTAAAAAAGAGGCTCTCACCCCGCGCTCTTCTGGGTGCGGCCTGGGCTGCATTTGGGCCGGTTATTATCCTTACTGGGGGTCTCATCCTCTGGGGAGAAGTGATAGCTCCGTTTTGGACCGTTGTTCTCTGGATCGGGGATGTGTACATGCTTCTTCTCGGATTATGGTACGTATGGTTGGCGAGGAATTATCCAACAGCGTAGATAAAAAACTTGACAAATCAGATTGGATACCCTAGGCTAAGTACTAACCCACAGAGAGGTGTAGCGACATGGCGGACAAACTTCAGACAATTATCGATAATTATAAGCAAAAAAAGACATCATTGATCGGGCTTCTTCAGGATATGGCTTCGGAATATGGATACATCCCGGAAGACAAGCTGGAACACGTTTCGGAAGAAACGGGGGTCGCTCTAAGCCGTCTTTACAGTCTTTGTACATTTTATGCTTCACTACGGTTGGAACCGATGGGAGAACACCATTGTTCCATCTGTGTCGGTACTGCCTGCCATGTTCGAGGTGCTTCTCAGGTGGTCGAGGAAATCGAACGGAAACTCGGAATAAATGCCGGAGAAACAACCGAAGACGGGAAGTTCACCGTCGAAACGGTAAACTGTGTAGGCGCCTGTGCTCTCGGACCGCTTGCGGTAATAGATGGAGAGTACCACGGCAAGCTGAACCCTAGAAAGGTCTCTCGGCTTCTTGACCAGTTTAAGGAATAAGCTATTGTGGAGCGGTCTTACTCGATAGAGAATCTAATAGAAATTCTGGAAGCGGAAATAATTCTCAATGACGGCTGGTTTCGAGACTCCATTTGCTACATCAGCGCGTCCGACCTGATGAGCGACATTCTTTCCTTTAGTAAACGCAATTCTCTGCTTCTTACCGGGCTTACAAATCCGCAAACGATCCGAACGGCTGAGATGGTGGATATTGCAGCCATCTGTTTCGTACACAACAAAACTCCGCATGAAGAGACGATTGAGCTGGCAAAAAAGAACCAGATGCCGCTCTTGCGTACGCCGCTTTCGATGTTTTTCGCCTGCGGAAAGTTATACTATGCCGGGCTCAAGGTCTTTGACGATATACCATGAGAAGATTACAGCATATTCATAAGGCCCAGGAGCTGGTTTTTGAACTGAAAATCAAAGATGCTGTAGAAGAAGAGGTTTGCACGATATCGAAGGATACTATGATGAGTGATGTTCGGACCATACTCCGGGAACAGAAAATAACCGCGGCACCGGTAATCGATAATAACAAATTGATCGGCATTATTAGCGTCGAAGATTATATCAATTGGCTCCAGGAGGGGGATGAGGATACGGCAGTATCGAACCGAATGTCTCGGGATGTCATTTCCATGTACGATGATGAGCCGCTCGTCGATGCAATTCGTGCATTCGAAGAGTACCGCTTCTACGAGTTTCCGGTAATGGAGCGAAATACTGACAGACTAATCGGAGTTGTTACAAAATTCGATGTGATCATCGGTCTGTTAAAAGCACTCGACATCGATTATTATCAGAAAGA
>CAZKZZ010000101.1:0-13949 GCA_964557375.1 uncultured Spirochaetales bacterium
GTGTAACAAGGTTTGAGGCACTAACGATTGACTAAAAGGAATATAGTGCTATTGTATAGATAGATTTTAATTGGACGGTCGGACCGTGGTAACGAAAAAGGTCGTTCTAATCAACGGCTCTCCCCGGAAGGGGACGACACTCAAATACCTCCGTGAAATCGAAGAACTGCTCAACCGGGAAGGGATAACAACGGACCTCATCTCCTGTGCCGATTGCGAAATCACCTACTGTACCGGGTGCGAGCAATGCATCCGGAAAACTTCCTGGTGTGTGTACCGTGACGACGCAACCCATATCCTCACCGAGGTGCTCGAGGCGGACGGGCTGGTGTTCGGCTCACCGGTGTATGTGGGGACAGTAACCGGAAAGATGAAAAGCCTCATCGATAAAACGGCGAGCTGGCTCCATCGGCCTCCGGCTGTGGGAATGCCCGTACTTCCTGTGGTCACCACGGCAGGGTCCGGAGAAAAACGGACCCTCGATTACCTCAAAGAGACAGTAATGTATTGGGGTGCTCATCCTCTCGAAGGAATTGTCCGAACCGCTTCGAAGTCAGGGCCGATTCGAGCTTCAGAACTCGCTCCCTTTATCAGACACCTGCATCTGAGCAAGCAGCGGTATAAGCCTACTCTCCGACAGATCATGCTCTTTCAGGTCCAAAAGGTTCTTGCACTCAAGGTGGCCAGAATCGATAGAGCGTTCTGGGAGGAGAAAGGGTGGGACAAAATGGATTACTACTATCCGTGCAGGATTTCCCTTACCAAGAGGATGCTCGGCAGGTTCCTATTCGGTCTGCTCTTCCGCAGAATCAATCCCGCCCATCCCTTCTGATTGGAGGAGCGTTTCAGTTACGGTTATTGCCTCTACCCCTTCTCTGCTCAAGGGCAGCTGCGTTGTCCGGCCATCCATCCATGGGCCGATCATATCCGCATAATGGGAGAACCCCGGTTTTCCCGATTGACCCATAGGTCCCATGATTACCGAACTGTCGATATCGGCCAATGAGGTAATAAACCGCATCGAAGGTATAGCCGTTACTTCGAATTGTTTGAGCGCTTCGCCGGTGCGGGAAAGGTTCACGTTTGCTACATTGATCGTATCGTTGCTTCCCGGTGCGGGATACGGGCCGCGGTTTAAGAGCCAGCCGGTAACAAGGTTCGTTCCTCCGACATGTTTATACAAATAACGATGGAGAGCACCCCAGGTCCACTTTTTTCGGTTTCTCCCCAGAGCATTTTCGATATACCGGATTGTGCCGGTGAGAGCTTTTTCACAAACCTCTCGAAGTGTTCTCTGACCCAGGAGGGAACTTGCTTCACCTGGGGGACTACCCGGGGGAATACCGGAGGGACTAACGGGAGTACTGCCGGCGGGGATATCTGCGGAGGTACTGGCGGTGGACGTACCGGGGGCGGATGAACCACCAAAAAACCTGTCCAACACCGAGTAGAAGATGATCATGAGCATGAAGTAGGGCGGAAGGTATTCGCCCAGCAGATCCGAGAGAAGTTCCTCCGCGAACTGAAGCAGAAAGACTTGGAACACCAATCCTCCGACCGTATCATCATGCATTGTACAATCCCATTTCTCGAGGAGTTTTGATGCCTCCTGAGCACTGGTGTCATAATAGGTAAACCCACGAATGATCGGCAGGGCCTTTTCCGCCCGTTTGGAGTATACATTGTTCTGTATTCGGCTGAACGATTCTATGGTGTGGTTTCCCGATTCCCGTAACAGTGTTGTTATTTGCTCATAGCGGTAGGGAGGGATCCAGCTGTGCGTAATCGTATACGGATACGTATCGTCAACAGTTTTATGGTTGGCAGTTACAATCCGTCCCTCCTCCGGATTTACCGACGCGGGGTTTTCCGCGGCATCGACAAACCCGTCCCAGCAGCATTCCCCTGACGAACCGTCGGCCGGCAGCCTCCCGGTGTATCCCTTTCGCTTCGGTATGCTTCCGCAGGCGTACCACCCGATTGTCCCCTTTTCATCTGCTAACACGATATTTTGACCGACCGATTGGAGGAGCTGCCCCGCCGCCATACACTCGTCCACAGTCCGGGCCCGGTTCATTGCAAAAATTGCCTGCAGCGTGGTTTCCCTGTCAGCCGGCCCGTCTCTTCCGTCAGTCCCGGCCCCGCCGGCAGCTGTATTCGGCCGATAGGTCCCGTACCAGGTAAGTGCGGCCCCGGCGTCAACACCGGGAGCAAGTGCAGTGAGCACCGGTCCATGCACAGTACGGTAAAAGATAAACTCTCTGCTTTCCTTTCCCTTGATGGGGATTTGAAGGGTTTCAGTCTCCATCTCCGCGTACGTATCGTTCAGCTTATACCGCTGCGGATTTTCCGGATCAACCTCGACGATGAATAAATCACAGCAGTCGGTCATGACATTGGTCAGTCCCCACGCTACATGGTCGTTCCGTCCGATGATGACTCCGGGCGTCGACGGAAGTGAGGCGCCGCACACGTTTACAGTAGGGCAGTGGAGATGGCAGAAGTACCAGATTTGGGGGACGGTACTTTCCAGGTGCGGATCGTTGGCCAAAAGAGGCAATCCTCCAGGACCGTCTGCTACCACCCAGTTATTGCTGCCTCCGGAGAGCATCCCCAGAGAATTGAAAAAAGCGAGTGCCGGGGGCAAAAACCGGCCGATGTTGCGGTTAGCGAATTTTTTGAAAAAGTTTTCCGGTTTATGTGCTGCGCCCGGATACACACCGAACAGCTCGTTCCATTGGCTTTCATCCACGCGGTCTCTAACCGCGACGGCAAGCACTTCTTCTAAGTAGTTGGTTTGTAAGAACCAGCTGTTCAGGACTATGGACCCGCCGGTATCTTCGAATGTCCAGGGTACCGGTTCGAATCCGGCACCTTTGAATTCGAGCGGAAATGTCGGCCGGGCAAATTCTATATATGCATTAATCCCCTCTGCGTAGGCGCAATGGAGTTCCCGCTCCGATGCATCGAGGGAGGCATGCTGACGTTCCTGAAGTGTCTTGAATCCGGCCATCCTGGTAAAGCAGTCCAATTCGTATGTCTCCTCTCCGGCTATTTCAGAAAGCGTTCCGTTTACCAGCCTGCGTACCGTTTCCATCTGCCACAGCCGGTCCCGTGCATGGATAAATCCCTGGGCCGTCATAAGGTCCGACTCGTTTTCCGCATAGATATGGGGTATTCCGAAGGAATCCTCCTTAACCGTTACCGGCTTTTTAAGGGGAAGGCCGGGAATGGCACTGTTCGTATCAGTTGGACCCGCTTTGACAAGAAAATCGAAGATGGACCGATATTGTTTCATATATCACAGTATAGGAGAGGTAGAGACGAATATCAAATATTGTTACACTACCTCTATGATTGACGGCGTAGAGATAATTAAGGGATATATGGAGTTGTGTAATCTTACCTGTAAAGAGCTTCGCTCTTTTATTAAAAAGGAGGACCAGAAGGATATTCTGCACGCCTTTCTGGAAACCGATACCGAACTGATGGCGTATATCCACAAAAACGGTGAAAAACTGCAAACTATGGAGGACCATGAGCTTCTCGAAACACTCTGGATAGAATGGAAAGAAGAGCTGTTTCTTATATTTGATGAAATGATGGAATACAAGAAGAACAATTGACAGTTCGTAATACTTGGTAATACTATTGTATAAGAAGCACAAGGAGGAGCGCATGGGTGATCGCCATAGAAAAGAAGAAATTATCACATTCAAAGTCGATGAATCGTTATCTCATAAACTGGCCGGTATCTCTAACCGCAGCGATTTTATCAGAAGAGCGATCTTGTCCGCCTTGGATAACGTGTGTCCGCTTTGCAGAGGAACGGGGGTCTTGACCCCGGAGCAGCAGAGTCACTGGCAGGAGTTCACCCGCGACCACAAAATAGAGGAATGCACTACCTGTCACGCATACTATCTAACCTGTGAGCACCACTATCAGCATCATTGATCGAGATAATATGAGTAGAGATAAAACGGTTATCACAGTAGAAAATCTCTTCTTTTCTTACGACCATGTTCCGGTACTGGAGAACGTCTCTCTTACCGTCGAACAGGGGCAGTTTTTGTCGATTATCGGCCCGAATGGAGGCGGAAAAACAACCCTCTTGAAACTCATACTCGGACTTCTCAAGCCGAGCAGCGGGCGGATAACCGTCTTGGGGAAAACACCGGAAAGGGCACGGCACCGGATAGGATACGTGCCTCAATATCAGCAATTCGATCCCCAATTTCCTGTGACTGTCCTCGACGTCGTTCTCATGGGAAGGATGGGAGCGGGAATGCAGTTTTATTCAGGCGAGGACAGAAACGCGGCGCGGGAGGCCCTTTCTACAGTAGGCCTGGAAGGAATCGATGAGCGGTCATTCTCAGAATTGTCCGGGGGCCAGAGACAGCGTGTTCTTATTGCCCGAGCGTTGAGCGGAAATCCTGAGATCCTCATTCTCGATGAACCGACAGCGAGTGTGGATGCATCGGTGAGAAACAAACTGAGTGAAGTCTTGGAAGAACTCAATCACAATCTTACCATTCTTCTCACAACGCATGATGTGGGATTCGTTACCCCGTCCGTAAAGGGAGTTGTGTGTGTCAATAGACGGGTTGTGTTTCATCCGACTAAACAGATAGACAGCGATATGATCAGGGAGACCTACGGGACCGAAATGAACCTGGTGCGCCATGATCTTTTCTGCACCGACGAGGCATTGAAAAATGATTGACTTTTTTCAAGCTCTGATGAACCCGGATATTCCTTTTCTCCGGTATGCTCTGATAGCAGGTATTCTCTCCAGCGGGGCGTTCGGAATCATCGGGACCTATGTCGTGGTCCGGCGGATCAGCTACATAGCAGGTGCAATTGCTCATTCGGTGTTGGCCGGGATCGGGGCAGGTCTCTATCTCCAGCACAAGTACGGGGTTGATTGGTTTACCCCTCTCCTCGGTGCCGTAATTGCCGCTCTGGTATCGGCACTGATTATCGGGCTGGTGAGTCTCTACGCACGGCAGCGGGAAGATACCGTCATAGGGGCCGTATGGGCCATCGGAATGGCGGCGGGCATTATGCTCTTGTCGAAAACTCCGGGGTATGTTGATCCCATGAGTTATCTCTTCGGTAATATTCTCATCATCTCCCGCACCGATCTTATCCTTATTGCCGTACTGGACGCGGTAGTCATTATACTCGGGCTGCTTTTTCACAACCAGCTGCAGGCCGTCTCATTCGATGAAGAGTTTGCCCGGGTACGGGGTATAAAGGTAGGATTATTCTTCCTGCTTATTCTTTTTCTCACAGCAGTTACCGTGGTGCTTCTCGTGACCATCGTGGGAATCGTCATGGTAATAGCACTCCTTACCCTTCCGGCAGCGGTAAGCGGGCTTTTCTCGAGACGGCTCTCTCAGATGATGATTTTTTCTACTCTTTTTTGTATACTATTCACGACCGGGGGATTGGGACTGAGTTACCTGTACGATTTTCCATCCGGTTCGACCATCATCCTTTTCGCCGGGGTGGTGTATCTTCTCTTTGCAGTTGTACGCAGCACCGTTCGGCGGAAAAATCGGTAAAGAGGTAAGACCGGTATCATGACACCAGAAGAGCTCAATACAAAGAGCAGAGTGGACAGTGATATTGCCAAGTTCAAGACTATCATTGATCAAGCCGACTACGGAACAGCTGTTGTCGATTTGGAAGGTACCGTGCTCTATGTAAACGAAGCGTTTGCGGTGATGCATGGATATACGCCTGAAGAGGTAACCGGAAAACATCTTTCCATATTTCATATCCCGGAGCAGCAGCCTGAAGTGGATGGTTTAAGGGAGGAGCTGGCACGAAAAGGCCGAATGTCTACGGTAGAGGTGTGGCATGCGAGAAGGGACGGCAGTCCGTTTCCAACTCTTATGACCGGTGTGGTAATAAAGAACAAGGAAGGCCGGCCCGCTTACATTGCCGCCACCGCAATCGATGTAACTGATTTCAAACTGATGCAGAACGCACTTGCAGAGAGTAAAAACCGGTACGGCAATCTGTTAGATTCCTTAGATGTGGGCATTGTAGTCCATGATAAAACCGGTACCATCGTATCCATCAATGCGGCAGCAGAAAATGTCTTCGGAATGGGTGTAGATCAGCTCCGCAGGGAAGGAGGGGATTACTGGCGGGGGAAACTGGTTTGGGAAAACGGCAAGCCGATGGATATAACGGAGTTCCCCGTTCTGCGAGTGATCAATACCGGTAAAAAGGTAAAGGATGCCGTTATCGGTTTTCTGCCGAATAACGAAGAAGAGATCCGGTGGTTTTTGATACATGCTCTGCCCCATTTTTCGAAACAGGGAACGCTTTCCGAAGTCATTACGGTTTTTAACGATATTACTTCTGTCAAACGGACCCAGCAGGCATTGACAGCAGAAAAAGAGTTTAATCACACTCTTGCCGAGATAAGCGGTATCATTATCTCTCCCGAACTTTCAATCCCCTCTATCGCGGAAAAGGTCCAGGAGGCCGCCCTTTCTCTTACCGGGAGCCAATACGGAATCGTGGCCAGTATAGACCCGGATAACGGGGCGATGATCGCCCATACCATCAGTGAACTCATGAGCGGGCAATGCAGGGTGGGGAAAAAAGATATCTGTTTCCAAAAACAGGCCGACGGCTATCCCTCTTTGTGGGGCCACGCTTTGAACACCCGAAAGGGCTTTTATACCAACAATCCGTCCGACCATCCTTCCTCACGAGGACTGCCCAAGGGGCATGTCCCTTTAAACACGTTCCTTGCCGTACCTGCAATATTCAAAGACAGGCTGTTAGGGCAGATTGTCCTGGCCAATAAACCGGGCGGATTTTCGAGCTACGACTTGGAAATCATCCAGCGGCTGGCAAACACCTACGCGGTGGCCCTGTACAGGCACTGGAGCGAACAGGAACTGCTGGCCGCAAAGGAAAAGGCGGAAGAGGCGGACAAGCTCAAATCGATATTTCTAGCCAGTATGTCTCATGAGATACGGACCCCCCTCAATGCGATTATCGGGTTTCTCGATATTCTCTTAGGGGACGAATCATTTAAAGGAGAACAGAAAGAGTATCTGCAGGAGGCAAAAGAGAGCGGAAAACTGCTTCTTCAATTGTTAGGTGATGTTCTCGATTTCTCGAAAATAGAAGCGGACCAGATGGAGTTGGAAAAAACATCTTTCCTTTTAGAAGATGTCCTTATCAGGGTCCATTCAATGGCCCGGATGCTCATCTCCCACAAAAACAGCCCCATCGAGTTAATAAGAAAAGACCGAAACGAAATACCCGGAGTTCGGCTGGTCGGCGACCCGTACAGGGTCGAGCAGGTGCTGATCAACCTCTTCAGTAATGCGGTAAAGTTTACCGAAGAAGGGTCGGTAACCTACGGGATCTCCATAATTGAGGGTGAAAACCAGGTAGAAATCTATGTCCGCGATACGGGAATCGGTATCCCTAAAGAGAAGCAGGAAATCATCTTTGAGCCGTTCCGGCAGGCGGAGATGAAAACGACGCGCAAGTTCGGCGGAACGGGGCTCGGGCTTGCCATTTCGAAGCGGCTCGTAGAAATGATGGATGGAAAACTCACATTTACATCAGAACCGGGAACAGGGTCTACGTTCTCTATAACCCTCCCGCTCGATTCCCGACAGGGGGGAGAAAAGCAAAAACCCAACGAAATAGATCAAAAGGGAGCACCTCAAACACCGGACCGGAAACCGGAGCGGGGGCAGAAGAGAATTCTCGTTGTAGAAGACAACAAAATAAACCGTAAGGTGATACGTGCGCTGCTTGGGAAACTCGGTTACGAGGCGATTACCGAAGAGGACGGCCGGGAGGCGCTAACCCTGCTCGAGCAGGACGACACGATTGATCTTATTTTTATGGACATGTATATGCCCGGGATCGACGGTATTGAAACGACGAAACGGGTGCGTGAACTCGAAAAACGAGAAGGGAGAGATCGGGTCCCCATCATTGCTCTTACCGCAGCCGGTACGAACGAAGAAAAACGGGACATGCTAGCAGCAGGATGTGACCAGTTTCTTCCCAAACCGATAGAAAAAGAGACCCTTGCCTCCCTGCTCGACAAATTTTTTTGATCAGCCGGTAAGGCGATGCGCCGTGCGGACGATCAGCTCCCACGCTTCATCAACGTGACGCTTCTCCACGTAGGTCTGTCCGATTACGAACCGTATGGTATACCTTCCGCGTAACGTGGTGTGGGTGAAATACGCTTCTCCGGTATCATTTATCGTTTCTAACAATTCTTCATTTATACGGTTGAGCGCTTCCTCGTCTTGCACGCCAGTAGGCTTGTAGCGGAAACAGATCGTGTTCAGCGGCACGGGGGCGAGCCTTTCGAAGTCGGGTGCTTCATCGATTTTCCCGGCGATCTCATTAGCGAGGTTTATATGATTCTCGACGGTGTTACGAATCCCTTCTACACCGTAGGTCCGGATGACGAACCAGAGCTTGAGAGCACGAAACCGCCGTCCGAGCTGAACACCCCAATCCCTATAGTTGTTGACTTCGTTTTCCTCTTTTGTTTTTAGATATTCGGGATGAATATCGAAGGTCCTCGTGAGCGCTTGCGCGTCCCGGACAAAATATGCCGAACAGTCGAAATTGGTAAACATCCACTTGTGCGGGTTGAACACAAAAGTATCTGCGTATTCGACCCCGTCTATCATCCACCGGTGTTCGGGGATTACCATTGCCGTGCCTGCCAGCGCTGCATCGACATGGAGCCAGATATCGAACTTTTTACAGATTTCTCCGACCGCACGGAGGGGGTCGACCGCTGTAGAACCGGTAGTTCCGATTGTGGCCACTGCACAGCAGGGGGTAAACCCCGCCTGTTTGTCTTTTTTTATCGCAGCTTCCAATTTCTCCGGAATCATGGCGAATTGGTCATCTGCTTCAATTTTTCGAATTCGTTCTTTGCCGAACCCGGCTATTTTTGCTCCCTTTTCAATCGAAGAATGGGTCTCTTCTGAGCAGTAGAGAACCAGATTGTGGTCCGGTGTAAATCCTTTTTCGTTTATTTCATAGTCTGACCATTTTTCACGGGCAGTAAGCAGTGAGGCGAGGGTCGCTGAGGAGGCTGAATCCTGAATGACCCCGCTGTAGCCTTCGGGCAGTCCAATCATGTCCCGAAGCCAGTCCATTACCCGCTCTTCCAATTCCGCGGCCGCGGGAGAGGTCTGCCAGATCATGCATTGGGCACCCAATGCCGCTGTCAGCATCTCCCCGAGTACGGACGGATAGCTGGAGTTTGCCGGAAAATAGGCAAAGAACTTCGGGTGCTGCCAGTGGGTAATTCCGGGCAGGATGATTTTCTGAAAATCCTCGAAAATATCTGCAAAATTCTCTCCTTCTTTTGGAGCAGCAGCAGGCAGTTTATTGATAATATCCTTAGGTTTTACCTGGGATTTGACCGGATATGACTCTATCGATTCGAAAAAATCGGCCATCCAATCGACCAGGTCGTGACCATATTTTCTGAAATCCCGTACATCCATAGTGAGTAATCCTTTTTAGGGTGTGATTCCATAGTTGATTTTTTTTCTTTCTTTACTATACCATATTATTGCAGGATGACAAACAGAGGTATTTATAGTATACTATTTTTATTATATATGACTTTTATTAAATAGAACCTTCACGGTAAAGGATGAGTTATGCCCACGTTTTTAGGTTTAGATATAGGTTCAATATCGATAAATGGTGTAGTGCTGAGCGAACAGGGAGAGGTGGTAGAGAACCATTACCGTTACTGCCACGGCAGGCCGTTTGTTAGGCTCCACGAATTACTTCAGGAATTGCTAACCCGGTACCGTCCGGAAGATCTAACGGTTGTCGGCATTACCGGGACCGGAGGGGAACTCGCTGCCCGGCTTATCGGAGGCACGTTCGTAAACGAGATCGTGGCCCAGTCTACCGCGGTCCAGCGGCTCTACCCGGAAGCAAACACGGTCATAGAGATGGGGGGCGAGGATTCCAAGCTTCTGTTCATGGAGTCGAACGGTCATGTGGACAAAACCGAACTGAGTGATTTCGAGATGAACAGTATGTGTGCTGCCGGTACCGGGTCTTTTCTCGACCAGCAGGCAAAACGGATCGGAGTTTCCATAGAAGAAGAGTTCGGCAAACTTGCCATGCAGTCCGAAGACCCGCCCCGTATCGCCGGACGGTGTAGTGTGTTTGCAAAGAGTGATATGATCCATCTGCAGCAGATTGCAACTCCGGTACACGATATCGTAGCCGGGCTCTGCTTTGCAGTAGCCCGGAACTTCAAGAGCACTCTGGGTAAAGGCAAACAGTTTAAGAAGCCGGTCATTTTTCAAGGCGGTGTGGCCGCAAACCAGGGAGTTGTCCGTGCGTTTCATGAAATTCTCGACCTCAAAGAAGGCGAACTCATCATCCCTCAATACCACGCCTCGATGGGTGCTATCGGAGCGGTGTATCATGTGCTCGATCATACCGACCATGGGGACGTCAGGTTTACCGGACTGGACAAACTGGAAGAGTACCTCGAAAGCGATAAGGCAACCGGTCCGGTCATGGAGCCGCTCCGGGAATCTGCAGCGGAATATCACAAGGAAGTCGTATTCAACCGGGTGCCCGGAGAAAAACTGCAGGTATATCTCGGTATCGATGTCGGCTCGCTCAGTACAAACATCGTTCTGATCGACGAAGAGAATAATGTCGTTGCCCGCCGGTATCTTCCCACGGCGAGTAAACCGATCGAGGCAATCCGCCGGGGACTAACTGAGATCGAAGAAGAGGTCGGTGATGATGTAATCGTACGTGCCGTGGGGACAACCGGGTCGGGACGATATCTTACAGGAGATTTTGTAGGCGCCGATACAATCCAGAATGAAATTACGGCACAGGCGGTGGCCGCCATTACCCACGATCCAACCGTGGATACCATTTTTGAAATTGGCGGCCAGGATTCGAAGTACGTCTCCATTCAGGACGGTGTGGTCGTGGACTTTGAGATGAACAAGGTGTGTGCTGCAGGGACCGGATCGTTCTTGGAAGAACAGGCCGAAAAACTGGACATCAATATCGTAGAAGAGTTCGGGGACCTTGCCTTGAAGGCACCGTACCCGGCCAAACTCGGTGACCGGTGTACCGTTTTTATGGAATCGGACCTCAACTCCTATCAGCAGAAGGGTGTAAATACTGAAAACCTCGTGGGCGGGCTTGCATACTCGATCGTTCAGAACTACATACAAAAACTGGTCGGTGAGAAGAAAATCGGTAATAAGATTTTTTTCCAGGGCGGTGTTACCAACAACAAGGCTGTTGTTGCCGCGTTCGAAAAGATCACCGGTAAACCGATAACAGTCCCTCCCCATTTCGACGTTACCGGAGCGATCGGTGCGGCCATTCTGGCAAAACAGAGTCTGAGAAACGGAACAAAGACCCGTTTCAAGGGATTCGACATCAGCAAAATTCCGTATTCGGTGGACAAATTTACCTGTAAGGGATGCGCCAACCAGTGTGAAATACGCAGGGTGCGTATCGAGGGGGAGAAAAAGCCGCTCTACTACGGCGGAAGATGTGAAAAATATGAGGTAGAGGAGAGAAAAGGAAAAGGGAAGGACATTCCCAACTATTTCGATGAACGGCTCTCCATGTTGATGGGAGATTATACACCGCCCGGGCCTTCGACTGAGTCGAAGCGGATCGGTATTCCCCGCGGTTTGATGATTTTTTATCAGCAGTTTCCCTTCTGGCGGACATTTTTCGAGACTCTCGGTATAGAAGTGGTACTCTCCGATTCGACGGACCGGCAGAAAATTACCCAATCCTTGGAGATGGTTACAACGGAAACCTGTTTCCCCGTAACGGTGATGCACGGTCATGTAAAACAGCTCTTAGAACAGGACGATGTCGATTATGTATTTATTCCGTTTATCATCAACAATAAAGTCACGGACGAGAATCCGACGGTAAATTATAACTGTCCCTGGGTACAGACTTACTCCTTTATGATCCAGGCCGCCCTCAAAGACACGGGGCTGGAGAATAAGATACTGAATCCCGCCCTCCACTTCCGGCACAGAGAAAAGGTCCTTTTGGATGATCTCGACGCCGTTATGAAAGAGACGTTCGGTATTCCGCGCAAGCGGACGGAAGCAGCTCTCGAGGCCGCCAATGAGGCCCAGAGAACGTTCGAAGAAAAGGTTGAAAAGCGGGGCAGTGAGATCCTTGCCGAACTGCCCGAGGACAAACAGGTGGCAGTAATCCTTGGAAGACCATACAACACGGGTGATCCGGAACTGAACCTAAACCTGGTCCATAAGATGATGAACCTGGATGTGGTGCCCATTCCCGTCGATTTTCTTCCCTTGAGCAGGGAAAATATTTTCGGAGAGTACCCCCTGATGTACTGGCCGAACGGAAGAAAGATCCTCGAAGCGTGCAGGATAATCGCCCGTGACGACCGGCTGAATGCAGTACACATGGGCAACTTCCGCTGCGGGCCCGATTCGTTTATTGCCCATTACGTGCGGGAGGAGATGCGGGGTAAACCGTATCTGCAGCTCGAAATCGACGAGCACAGTGCCGATGCGGGTATGATAACCAGGCTCGAGGCGTTTCTCGACAGCCTGCGGGGATATCAGCGGGTAGGGGGAAAACTGAGTTCTCCGCGTCCGCCTAAAGGTATGACCCCGTCCGGGAAAACCGGCAAGGTGCTCTATTTTCCATACATGCGGGACAACGGGGAAGCCTTAGCTGCAGCATCGAGAAGCTGCGGGGTAGAAGCACGGGTCCTCCCCATGCAGGATGAAAAGGATATCGAGATCGGACGGAAATACACTTCTTCCCGCGAGTGTTTCCCCATGATCTGCACCACAGGCAGTTTTATCAAAAAGATTATGGAGCCGGGATTCGACCCGAAACGGAGCGCGTTTTTTATGCCGGACCACAACGGGCCGTGCCGGTTCGGGCAGTACAACCGGTTCCAGCGGATGCTGTTCGACCGATTGGGGTATGAGGATGTGGAAATCGTCTCTCCGAGTAACGATGATGCCTACGAGGGGCTTTCCGGCGGGCACGGAAACAAGTTCCGTATCGCCGCCCTTCGGGGAATTGTCGTTGTCGACCTTCTCCGGAAACTGCAGCAGGAGCGGCGGCCTTACGAGAAAAACAAGGGGGATGTGGACCGGCTCTACAAGGAGGCGCTTGATGCGGTGGTCAAATCTATCGAAGAAGGCGGGCGAAGGACCCACCGGGTGCTTCGCGATTATGCCGTTGCCTTCGATTCGATTCCCTTAAAGGACGTCCCCCGTAAACCGGTCGTGGCGGTTGTGGGCGAGATTTTCATGCGGGACAATCCGTTCTGCAGCAACAATCTCGTCGAAAAACTGGAGGCACTGGGTGCGGAGACGGTCATTGCACCGATGAGAGAGTGGATAACCTACTCGCAATACCGGTATGCCCGGGACAGCAGATGGAAAGGGGAGCTTAAAGGACTCCTGAAGGCCAAAATCCAGAATACGGTCCTCCACATGGCTGTCAATAATCTGGACAAGGCGGTGGAAGAGTATGCGGATATGCACCGGGAAGTTCCCCTCGAAGATATGCTCGACAACTGCTGGCCGTATATCCATCGGGATTATGACGGTGATCCGGCACTCAACCTCGGTACCTGCGCCAGGCTCTATGAGACGGGGATTTCCGGAGTGGCGAACATTCTCCCCTTTACCTGCATGCCCGGGACCCTGGTCAGTGCTCTTTCGACATCGTTCCGTAAGGACCACGACAACATCCCCTGGGTCAATATCGCTTACGACGGTCAGCAGGACACCAATATCGACACCAGACTGCAGGCGTTCATGCACCAGACACGGGAGTACGCGGAGAAACACGGACTAAACGAGCCGATACTCTCGCGCCGGTAGCTGAGATCTGCAGCGGCTCGT
>CAZKZZ010000102.1:0-13918 GCA_964557375.1 uncultured Spirochaetales bacterium
CCTGGGATGAGGCCTCAGCAGCAGAAGCGGCACTTTCCAAGCTCGGATTCACTAATGAATGCTGACCTTTAACGTCCCTGCAACAAGGTTCGCAATTCTGCGTCAGAAAAACGACGAAAATGGAAACAATAAAACCTCATCAATCGAATCGACTCCGGCAAGATACATGAGAAGCCGGTCAAATCCCAGGGCGACCCCGGAACAGACCGGATACTTTCCGGAAAATGCTTTCACAAAATCCTCACTGATGTGTTTCTGCAGATGTTCGGGGAGATGCCGTTTTTCTTCCTCTACATAGCGGAGGACCTCTGTCTGATCGACCGCTTCGGTAAAACAGTTTGCGATCTCCATCCCCCCCGCGTAAAGCTCCCACCGTTCGCACAATTCCGTACCTTCGATGCGCTTGGCCAAACAGTTTATCCGGGCCGGATAATCACGGAGTATCATCGGTCGGTCTTTCGGAATTGCCGGTTCGATTCTGGTAAGAAAAAGCTTATGGTAGAGCTCTTCCCATGACTCTTCGGTACTTACAGAGACATCCTCTAATCTGCACACCCTCTCGAGTTCCGTGCGGTCAGCAAGATCGGCGAGACCGGTCCCTATAACGCTGCGGAACAATTGATCCACGGACACTCTTTCGAACGGTGTCCTGAATTCGGTCCGGGAAAACGGAGCAAGTGTATCGAACAGTTTTTCGAGTATCTCAATCGATTCGATATATCCCGCCCCTGTTGTATACCATTCCAGCATCGTAAACTCCGCGTTATGCTGTTCTCCATGTGCATCACTGTTTCGAAAGCACTTACACACCTCAAATGTATTGCCGACCCCTTCAGACAAGAGCAGTTTATGCCACAATTCAGGTGAGGGAAGCAGGAAAAGCGGGTCCACACTGCCGGAAGCAGATACAAACCTGGTCTCGAAGAGTTTAATTGTTGACTCCGGTATAAATGAGGGGGCGAGCTCCGGAGTCGATATTTCAAGATATCCCCCCTCAATGAAAAAAGTACGTACCGCTGTGATGATATTTTGGCGCAGTGAGAGAAATTCTTTGTTAATCAAATAACTCATATATAAAACACTTTCCTTTTGTTACTGTTTTTAGCATATTTTAAAAAAGCTGAATACAACGCTGAATAGAATGGAGGCGTATTATGAAAAATATATACCGTTTGGTTCTGATAGCGGCAGTTTTTACGGTAAGTACTGCTGTCCTTTCAGCTCAACCCACACCGGAATATACAACAACAGAAGAACTGCAGCAATTGATAGATAGTGACACGAAAGAGTATCTTCTCATCGATGTGAGGACCGAAGGAGAGTACAATTCGGGCCACATCCCTACTGCAATAAATATTCCCTATACAGAAATCGTGGAAAAGGTGCCCGCTGAAGAGAAAGATGATCTCATTGTCGTTTACTGCAGAAGCGGGGCACGGTCGGGAAGAGCGTTAGAAGCACTGCAGGAAGCAGGCTATACCAACGCCTATAATTTCGGAGGGATAATCGACTGGACGGGTGAAACCGTTGTTCCTCCGGAAGGGGAATCCTCTAAATGAAAGACAGTTCTACACTCAAACCGGGAGATTCCTACGCGGGTTTTCATGTTTTATCGGTAAAGGCCGTTCCCGAATACCGCTCCGTGGGAATACATCTCAAGCATACAGCGACCGGCTGCAGAGTGTACCATCTCTTAAACGATGATGAGGAAAACCTCTTCTCTTTCGGGTTCAAGACACCGCCCCCGAACAATACCGGAATAACACACATCATCGAGCATTCTGTACTCTCCGGATCGGAACGGTTTCCGGTCAAAGATCCTTTCATCGAATTGATAAAAGGAAGCATGAAAACGTTTCTCAATGCAATGACCTACCCGGACAAAACGATTTATCCGGCAAGCAGTATAAACGAGAAAGATCTGTTCAACCTGATGCTCGTAGACGGAGATGCCGTTTTCTTTCCTCTCTTGAGAAAAGAGATTTTCTTACAGGAAGGGTTCCGGCTCGAGTTAGGTGAGAGTACCGATCCCTCCATTACCGGGGTCGTGTATAATGAAATGCAGGGTAACTATTCATCACACGAGTCGATCGTGGGAGAATGGTCATACCGAAGTCTATTTACCAATTCACCTTACCGGTATGATTCGGGCGGCGACCCCGCAAATATCCCCGAACTCACCTATGAGCAGTTTCTCGATTATCACAGAAGATATTACCATCCTTCAAATTGTCATCTTTTCCTCTATGGAAACATCACTACAGAAAGATACCTCGAGTTCCTCGACCACCATTTTCTCTCTTCGTTTACCGCACGGGAGGTGGATGCTGTGATTCTGCCCCAGAAACGGTGGACAGAACCGGTAAAACTGGTAAAAGGGTATCCTATTGCTGAAGATGAATCCCCGGAGAATAAGACAACTATTTCGATTAATTGGCTCTGTAATGATATAACAGACACTGTTACCACCCTCGGACTGGAGATTCTCTCAGAAGCGCTGCTTGGGAATCCGGGCAGCCCCCTCCATAAGAAAATAATCGATTCCGGGATAGGAGAGGACCTCTCTCCGGTAAGCGGGTATGATGAGAACATCAAAGAATCGGTCTTCTCCGTCGGTGTGCGGGGCAGTGATCCCGACCGCAGCGATGAGTTTACCGATCTCGTACTCGGTGAGCTGCGTGATTTGGTCTCGAGAGGTATACCGGAAGACGCCTTAGAAGGGGCGGTATATCGTACCGAGTTCCGCAATAGGGAAATCCCCGCGGGTATACCGTTGGGACTGCGGCTTATGAGCCGGGCTTATCGGGGATGGATTCATACCGGCGATCCGGAGAGCACACTGCTTTTTGATGAATCGATGAATAAAATCAAAGAACAGTATAAACAGCATCCATCTTTTTTTACCGAATTGCTGGAGGCCCATCTCATAGAGAACCGTCACCGCAGTACAGTAGTGATAAAACCGGATCCTTCCTTTTCGGAAAAGCAGAACAGCCGCCGCAGCGAGCTCATAGAGGAAAAAATCAATTCGGACCCCGACAAAAACCGAAAACAGATTAGCCGGGAAAACAAACTGCTCGATATCTTTCAGAAAACCCCCGATTCAGCTGAAGATCTCAACAAGATACCGTCATTACACATTGACGACCTTCCTCGAGAGGTACGAACGATTGACACTACTATAGAAACCGTCTCTGAAGTCCCTGTCTATATGCACCGGATGTTCACGAATGATGTACTCTACTTCGACTTCGGTTTTGAAATCGGACCTTTGTCCCGGGAGGAGCTTCTCGCTCTGCCGTTATTGGGAAAATCAGTTTACAGTACCGGTCTGCCGGGGCTCGGTTACGATCAGGTGGCACGTGTTCTGTCCACATGTACCGGCGGGTTCGGATTCACACTGGAGTCTTCAACCTACATCTCTAAAGCGCCGGATTACAGGCAGTTTATCTTTTACAGGGTCCGCACCTTGAAAGACAATCTCTCCAAAGCGATGGAATTGATCTTTCGGTTTTTTACGGAACCGGACCTAAAAAACACCTCACGTATAAGAGAACTGGTACAAGAGATGCGAAACGATATGCGCGCTTCCCTGCTCCCGCGGGGGCACGCGTATGCCGCCCTCAGAGCGGGTGCGCGGCTGTCCCCTGTGGTAGAAACCGAAGAACTGTGGCGGGGGGTCAGTCAGCTCCTTTTCCTGTCTTCTTTGATCAACCAAAAAGATGATGAGTTCGCGTCTATCACGGAAACACTCCTTCCACTCCATCGCCGGCTGTTTAGAAGAGAACGGCTTTTCATCAATTGTACATGCCCGGAAACAGTGCAATCTTTTGTGGAAAATGAAATCAAAACGTTTATTGCCAAATTTCCCGGCTCCGGAAAGAGAGAAAACCGTATTATATCACTCCAAAACGGGTCTACACATGACCTGCCTTCTGCTCAACCCTTATCCGGTGAGCCGAGGGGGGCCGCTCCGGCAAAGGAGGGACTGCTCTTTCCTTCCACTGTAGGTTACGCGGGTTTTGTGCTGCACGGCTCGTTAATCAGCAGAGAAGAATACGCCTACGACTCCGTCCTCTCCCATCTCCTCTCTACCGGATTTCTCTGGCAGAACATCAGGATGAGCGGAGGGGCATATGGGGCTTCCTGCTCTACCAATGCAACGGAGGGGCTATTCAATCTCTCTTCATACCGCGACCCCAATGCAGGGACCTCATTACAATTATTCCGTAAAGCCCTCGAGTACGCCGCCGGAGGAGAAATAGATGATGAAGAGTTGAGAAGAGCAATCATCGGTACAGTGGGAAAGGAATCCCGTCCCCTCACCCCAAGGAACGAAGGATTTATCGGATTTAGACGAAAATTGTACGGAATAGAAGACTGGATGCGCCAGCAGAAACGGGACGCCGAGCTCTCTCTCACCAGAGAGAACATCCGGCAATCCGCCCGGAGGCTCTTAAAGCGTTTTGACGAGGGAAGCACCGCGGTCCTTGGAGGTGATGCCCTTCTTAAAAAAATAGAAGAGACAACCGGAGCTTTTTCAAAAATTACACCCCTGAGTTAAAAGATACAACGACTTTCCTGAAAATCTACCTTTTTCAGGAAAGTTATAATTTAGAAGGTAATGTGCATATTGTTCTCGATAGTCTGTCGTATAAAATGCATAATATCATCCGCGGACACACTGAGTGAGCTGGATTCCGCGAGCTTTACCGAGTTCATAATGCCTAAAAAATAGACCATGAGTGCTGCATACATCGTATTTTTACTGAATTTATTGAACAGTTGGCTGGATTTAGCCATCGGCTTGATGGTGGAAAAGATCAATTCGGCAAGTTTATCTATTTTTTCTTCGATTTTTGTATAACTGACAGCTTCCGCTAAAAGAATCGTGATGAGATCAAGATCGCCTAACAATTCGGGAAGAAACTCGTCCACTAATATTTTCAGTTTCTCCTCATTACTCGACGCATTTCGAAACGCCTCTTCGAGCCGTAATTCGAGATTGCTCCATCCCTCTTCAATGATAACTCGAACAATCTCTTCCTTATTCGTAAAGTAGGTGTAAATTGTCCCTACCGGGAGTCCTGTCTCATCGACAATATCGGAGATGGAAGTATTATAGAAACCTTTCTGGGAAAAAAGTGTTTTTGAGGTTTGGAGAATTGCAGCTCTTTTTTTCTCATCTTTGTTTCGTGCCATACGCAACTAAATAGTATTACGTTTTCTCCTTTGCTTCAATGCTGTATTCTTTGATTTTATTGAGGAGAGTACGTCTGGTTATGCCCAGCTCATCCGCGGCAGCCTGCCGCCTCCCCTCATATCGAAGCAGTGCATTGACGATTGCCTCCCGTTCGAGCTCGCGGAGACTGCCGGATTTGACCGATTTCGGGGGTCCGGCCCCAGCCTGCTGGAGAGGAAAATCTTTTTCACTCAATTCTTCTTCATCACAGAGAATGACCGCCCGCTCTATAATGTTTTCGAGCTCCCGAATATTTCCGGGGAATGAATAGGTAGTAAGAACAGTAAGGGCTTCTTCGGTAATACCGCGGACCGTTTTGCCGATCCGCTGAGAAATGTCTTTTACAAAACGGGCCGCAAGAGGGGGAATGTCTTCGGTCCGTTCTCTAAGCGGCGGGAGTTCGATATTGATAACGTTTAACCGATAAAAGAGGTCTTCCCGAAACTGTTTGAGTTTCACCTGCTCTTCGAGATTTTTATTCGTTGCCGCTATAATCCGTACATCTATGGGAATCGAACCGACACCTCCGAGCCGCTGTAACTTTCTTTCCTGAAGTACCCGGAGTAATTTCACCTGAAGCTGGACCGGCATCTCCCCGATCTCATCGAGAAACAGCGTGCCCGATGAGGCCATTTCGAACATCCCCGCTTTCCTCCGCTCCGCGCCGGTAAACGCCCCTTTTTCATAACCGAACAGCTCACTTTCCAGCAGGGTATCGGGAATACCCCCGAGATTGATCGGAATAAACGGATTATCTTTCCGTTTAGAAAGCTGATGGAGACGCTTGGCAACCACTTCCTTTCCCGTTCCGCTTTCTCCGGTTATTAAAACAGTAGAATCGGTTGGCGCCACTTTCTCTACGAGTCTCTCGATTTCGATCATTGCGTTGTTTCCGCTCTGCAGGGGATTATACGTTCCCTCGGCGGAAAGCAGGTGTTCCTGCTCAGTATGCAGGTCCGACTGCCTTTTGAGCCGATTACGCTCAACCGCCTGGTTGATCCTCAAGAGCAGCTCTTCGGGGTCGAACGGTTTTACCAGGTAATCAGCAGCGCCGAGTTTCATAGCATGTACAGCGTCTTCCACGTCTCCGAAAGCGGATATCATCACAACCGGAACATTCGGCCCCTCTTTCTTTAACCACGTAAGCAGTTCGAGCCCGGTTAAGCCGGGCATTCTGAGGTCCATGATAACACCATCGTAGACCTCTTCCTGCAGCAGTTTCTGGGCGGACAGTCCGTTCTCCGCTTCCGCGGAGGTAATTCCTTCCAGTGAAAAGAACTCTTTGATGGAGGTGCGGATATTCTTCTCGTCGTCAACAATCAATATGTGCATTACACTCTTTCCCGTTCTCTTCTCAGCTTGATAATAAATTTCGTACCGCCCCCCTCCCGGTCCTCCACCGCAATGGCGCCCCCGGCCGCCTCCACAAACCGTTTTGCCAGAGACAGACCTACCCCTGTTCCTGAGGTCTTTGTTGTGAAAAACGGATCAAATATTTTATCTTTTAGCTCATCGTCTACTCCGGGACCTCTGTCGCAGATTTCGACCTCAATGTGGCGCTTTCCCTCCCGGAGAAAAAGCTCGACAGGGCTTTCTCCGTTCATACTCTCAGCACCGTTTCGAATAATGTTTTCCAAAACCGATCGCAGCTTCTCCCGGTCGAACCACACGACCGGATGATTCTGGTGATGAGCCCCTGAAATCGTTACATCGATAGACAATCTGCCGGCAACCTCATGAATAAACTCGGGCAGAGGAATAGGTTCCGGATTCCCCTTCGAGTCTTTAAAAAAATCCCGTACACGGTCCACTAAATGAGAAATCCGATTTAATTCTTCGTTCATCACCTCGAGTTCACGGAAGTGCCGACCGTCAAGTTTCCGTTTAAGCAGCCCGGTCTGTAATTGAATAGCACCGAGCGGGTTTTTTATCTCATGGGTCAATGTTCTCGCGGCCTCCCCTAATTGGAGAAGCTGTTTTTGCCGATCTTCCTGTTCCCGATAGATTTGGATACGCTTGAACAGATGAAAAAGCAGAACAAGGAGTCCGCTGAATGAAGCGAGAGCAATGATGAATACCGTAATGACGATGACATTTCTACTGTGGAATTCTCGGATATCATAGTCGAGTGCTAACACTCGTCCCGTCATGATTCCACTTCTCATGTCCTGTCTCATCTCGGGCATAATCTCGGGCTGTGGTTCCATCATCCGGCCCCGCCCCATACCTCCGGGCCCCATGCCGCCGGGCGGAAGATTATGCATACGCACACCCCCCAATATCCGGATGAGGCGTATCGTATCAGTGCCGACTCTGATAAATTGCTGAGGTGTGTACAGAGAGGAGAGTGAGATTGTTTCCGGCATCTGTCCTTTTATAAAGAGCCTCTCTCCGTTTTCATCATAGACCCCGAAACCCCGGATGTTGGGATCAATTCGTTCCAATTCGACGTCCTCTCCCTGCAGTACTCTTTCCAGGATTATCGATGCATTTTGTGTCATACGGAACTCCAGAAGCAGGCGGTTGTGCCGGCTCCACTGCCGAAAAAAGAGAAAAAAAGCAACGGCCAGAAAGCAAAAGAGAAGCCCGGAGGCGATGATGAGCAGTCTCCGCTGTACAGCTACACGTTTTTGCATCGTAAAGCCCCTTTCAAGACTCGAGAAAAGACTTGATAAGATAGGCGGACCCGTCTGCTAAAGCATTGAGATTATAGCCGCCTTCTAGAAACGCGATAACCCGTCCTTGGGAACACTTTTTTGCAACATCGGTTATGTGCTTCCCGAGGGTGTAATACGCCTCGGAAGAGAGATGTATGCCCGAAAGAGGGTCGAGGGTATGCGCGTCGAACCCGCAAGAAATGAGGATGATTTCGGGTTCGAAACTTTCGAGGGCCGGAATCACTTTTGATCTGATCTCACGAAGATAATCTTTTACTCCGCTTCCCGACCCCATTGGTATATTGAGAGTATACCCGGTCCCCTCTCCTCTCCCTTTTTCGCGGAAGGATCCGGTCCCCGGGTAATGAGGGGATTGATGAAGGCTTACAAAATAGACGCTGCTGTCTTCTTCGAATATGTGCTGTGTACCGTTGCCGTGATGTACATCCCAATCCACAATAGCTATTCGTTCCACTTTGTGTGTCTTCTGCAGATACCGCGCGGCTATCGCAACGTTGTTGAATATACAGAACCCTCCGGCAGAAGCGATTTCGGCATGATGCCCCGGAGGACGTATATTGCAGAACCCGCACACTGCAAGACCCGAGAGTACTGCATCACACATCGCCATACCTGACCCCGCCGCGAGACGGGCAATATCGTATGACCTTCGACACACAGGAGTGTCCATAGAATCGAGGAAATGGATGTCACGTTCCACCTCTTCTCTCACGCGTTGAACGTAAGAGGGAAGATGGACCATTTCAATTTCCTCCTCAGTGGCGAACCGGCTCTCTATGCGGTACAGTTTTTTATATAGATTCGTTTTTTGTAGCTTTTCGTGAATTGCGACAAGCCGTTCCGGCCGTTCGGGATGTCCCATACCGGTTTCATGCTGTTTGAACCTTTTGTCGAATAGATACGCTGTGGTTGCCATAGTTCGAGTGTTCTTCTATAAAATGTGTTCGAGAAATCTCTTTGTCCGTTGTTCGCGGGGATTGTTGAACAGCCCATCCGGGGTACCGGTTTCGATTACTTCACCTTCGTCCATAAACACAACTTGGTCGGCTGCTGCTTTTGCAAACCCCATTTCATGAGAGACGACCAGCATGGTCATTCCTTCTTTAGCCAGATCAAGCATGACATCGAGGACTTCTTTAATCATCTCCGGGTCGAGAGCAGAGGTGGGTTCATCAAAAAGCATCACTTTTGGATTCATGGCCAGGGCACGGGCAATTGCAACCCGCTGCTGCTGTCCGCCCGAAAGCTGTTCCGGATACGACTCTTCTTTTTCGGCAAGTCCTACCCTGACGAGCAGTTTCCGCGCAATCTGTTCCGACTCTTTCCTCGCGATGCCTTTGACGATGCGGGGGGAGATACTGATATTTTCCAGTGCCGTAAGATGGGGAAAGAGGTTAAAATTTTGAAAGACCATTCCCACTTCTTCCCGGATCTTACGAATATTGGCATTGTGATCCGTTACTCTGTCCTGGTCGATCCAGATCTCACCTCTGGTGAGATGTTCGAGTCGGTTTACGCATCGCAGCAGCGTGCTCTTTCCGCTTCCGGAAGGGCCTACTATCAGAACAACCTCGCCCGCTTTTACTTCTATATTCGCGTTCTTTACTGCAATAACTTTGCCGAACACTTTGGTAGCATCTTTTATGCGGATCCGTGTTTCTCTCTCTGTGTTATTCATAATCGTTCTCGATCGTATAATTGCATTAGCTGCCCCGCCGATCCAGCCGTGCCTCCATAATTCCTACCATCTTCGAGAAAAAGAGGGTAAGGAGAAGATACACCAGCGCAACCACCGTATAACTCTCGAAATAGGTAAATGTTGTGGATGCGTATTCCCTTCCCCTGCGGAGAAGATCGGATACTGCGAGGATCGAAACGAGAGAAGAGTCTTTGAGCATGGCAATAAACTCGTTTCCTATCGGAGGCAGAATAACCTTGAACGTTTGAGGGAGAATGATGTACCGCATCGCCTGCGCCCGGCTCATTCCCATGGCAAGAGAAGCTTCCATTTGCCCTTTAGGAATGGACTGGATGCCGGCCCGAAAAATCTCCCCCATATATGCTCCGTAACAGATGGACATTGCCAAGACTGCCGAAACAATACTCGAGAGCTGGAAAAAACTGCCCAGAGCAAAATAAATATAGAAAAGCTGTACGAGCAGAGGAATACCGCGTATAACCTCTACATACACAGTTGCAATTCTGTTTACGATTTTCACCCGGGATATTCTTCCCAGTCCGGTAAAAAGCCCGATCACAAGAGAAAGGATAATCGAGATGAGAGTAACTTTAAATGTTGTCAGTATCCCGTCGGGAATGAACGCGTAGATTTCGAGATACGGGTCGGGACGGAGTATGGGAAGAAGGACCAGTACGGCAAGAGCCCCGAAGAAGGAGATCCGCCAAGCAGTAAAATGCTCTTTATCTCCTTCCTCGGGTATGAGTGCTCCGTCAGTAATTTCGATCTTTGCTTTCTTTATCTCAGCCACTTATCTTTGAGTTCTTCGTCTACACCTTGATCGAGGACTTTTTTAAGCCCATCGTTTATCATTTCTAAAACTTCCGTGTTTCCTTTTCGAACTGCAACACCGTAATATTCATTGGTAAAAGGCTCACCAACAATTTTAAGGGTATCGCTGTACTCATCATTTTGAAGCGCATAATCGGCTGCAATTGGGGTATCGGCGACAACACCTGCTATTCTGCCGTTAGAAAGATCTTCGATAGCGAGACCGAGCTCATCGTAGGTCTTGAGCTCCACTCCGTCTACCTTCTGGATTTCCATCGCTCCGGTCGTTCCGATCTGAGCACCTGCAGCTTTGCCTTTTAGGTCGGCAAGGGTCGTAACCCCGCTGGCTTCTTTCCGTACAATCAATACCTGGCCGGCATTGATGTATGGAATGGAGAAATCCATCGATTTTTTCCGATCTTCGGTAATCGTAACCGATGAGATAACCGCATCGTAGTTTTTGTTGCCTAAGCCGGCAAAAATTCCGTCCCAGGCAGTATTTCTGAATTCGACCTCGAACCCGCCGGCCTCAGCTGCCGCATTCATCAGATCGATATCAAACCCCACCAGCTCTTTGTCCTCGTTAATGAACTCCATCGGCGGCCAAGTAGCATCTGTTGCTACAACCAGTTTGTTGTCCTCCTGCTGCCCTTCAGCAAAAGAAACAAGTGCGGCAAAAGCGATCAGAACCACAATAAAAACACTTCTCAAAACTGTTACGCTTTTCATCTCCGTGCGTCCTCCTCTTCAAGCAATACTAATTTGTAATGTAGTGCGGTCAAAAAACCGCCCTCTCCTATTTAGAACCATTAATGCAAAAAAGTCAACATTTTCTATTTTTTGATGTTTTTAGCACTTGTCTCTATCCTTCCGATAACGTACTGCCTGAGTGTGTCGATTTTTACGATTTCATCGATAGAACCTACCTGCTTTGCCCGCCCAACCGAATGGACCGAATCGAATCTCGCTGCGAGCTCGCTCTGTTTTTCCGTGTACACCTCATAAAACAGCTCATCGTACTGCTGCCCGGTTATTCCCCCCTCTCTGTCTACCTTCTCACGAGCCTCTACTATCCGCGGATCCCGGTACGTCTCCTTCTCCACCATACGGGGAAATACGACCGCCGCCGCAGGCCCCCCTCCGATTACCGACGCGAAAGACCCTTCTATCGCCACAGCGTGGAGATTTTCATTCAGTGCCTTCGAAAAAACGACGTACGCACCGCCGTGATACCGGGCAGTAACAATAAAAATGATGGGCCCTGAGAAATTGACGATTGCCCTTCCTATTTCGGCCCCGTACTCGAGCTGCAGCTTCCTCAGTGATTCCGGAGAACCGTCAAACCCGGAAAGATTGGCCAGTATTACTAAGGGGAGTTTACCGCTGAACGCATTGATTCCCCGGGCTATTTTTTTCGATGAGATCGGGTAGAGGGTCCCGCCGCTGTACGATTCCGGGCCGTCATAGGGGACTTCTCCGATCCTGGTAAGCGGTCTGCTCTCGATACCCATTAGTCCTACACCGAAGCCACCGATACGTGCCTCCCACACAATACCGGTCTCCCCATCTTGTAGTACTTTCCACCGTTCCAGTATTTCACAGTCGGAATCAACGAGGGAGGCCATGACCTGCCGCATTTCAAAAGGCTTTTTACGCTCCGGGTTCAGTTTCTTAGAAAAGATGTCCCCTATTTTCGAGAAACCCTGATTGTACTGATCACGATACTCAGCTTCTCCCATGCTGCGATCAGCTGCATCACTCGTAGCCAGCCGTTCGGGAAAGGGAGTACTGCCGGAGGCGTAGGTCAACGCGTAATGGCGAAACAGAAGCGAGTACGCTTCGTGGAGAGAAGCTGCCGAAAGCTGGGCCTGACCGTTCGGCCCCATGACCCGTTTGAGCCCGCCGATCCCGATATTGTCTTCAGCCGAGACGCTCCCCGAATAATCGAGTGCTTTCTTACCGGTCAAGAGCATTGCCGCTTCATCAGTCATAATCAGCAGGCCCCTGTTATGCATCAGCATAGTCGACTCGGCATTCCAGTACGATTGCGCGCCGACATTGATGCCGGCAACGATGATATTGATCTCCCCGCCACATTGTGTGAACTCTACAATTCTCCGCAGTGTCCGTGCAGTCCAGTCGAGGTTTTCAGTACCGCTTTCCATATCGATCCGCGCGCCGGCCGAAATGGGAAGCCACTCTATCGGGACGTCCAGCTCTTCTGCCATGTCGATCGCTGCAATGATCCGTCTGCATTCGGATTCTGCCAGGGCCCCCATGTCGCGAGTGGGGTCCGTTAATAAGATTACCCGCCTCACCCCTTTCGGATGGGTCGAGAGATAGTTCGTGATGATTCCGAAAACAATATTGCTCTTGTTCTCTCCGTACTCCCGCTCCTTTACCGAAATCGTTTTCTGTTCGCCGGTTGTTGCATCGATCTCGATATCGAACTCTTCGAACTCGCCCTTTGGAAACGGTTCCTTCAGCGGGTAGCCGGTGCGTGTTACCATCTTGATTAGTTCGTACGGATACAGGGTCCCCCGCTGTCGTGCCCGCACCACTTTTGCCACGTAACGGTCCATCGGTTTCATAGGTTCTTCGGACGGTTCTCTGCTTTGAAGGGTAAAATTGGTTCCGGAGATGTTGTCGAAATCCAGTTCTATCTCTTCGATGCTGCGGCCGTCCGGTGCGGGTCTGCGGGTATAGACAATCAGTTTCTCGATGCCGAGGTCCTCCGAGCGTACAGCCAGTTTTCCGGCGTAATCGCCGATCTGATGGAGGGTCGTGTTCAGTACAGCCCTCATGTGGATAATGATCCTGTTCCAGTAGAGACGTCTTTTTCTCTTGGCTTGTTCCGCGCGCATCGCGTAGACCGCCTCCATAAACACCTGCTCGAGTGCAACCATGCGGCGGATCTGTTTATTCTCATCCATTTCCATCCGGCCGGTAGGCACGTCGACAAAGGCGATAAACCGTTCATCACGGCTGTTTTCCGGGTCCGTTATCTGAATAAGCCATACTGAGTCGGAAGCGTAGAGCTGTTTCCGTTCGAAGTTCCGTAGTCTGCCTACGCGAAGTTCCCGCTGTTGAAGCGGATTCATATTGGTAAGGGCAGGATCTTCGTGAAGTTCCCTCGAGGAGGGTTCCGGGAAGAGGGTCCGGAATCGGTGCCGGCCTCCCCGGTCAAAAACCCCGACTGAGGCCCAGCTGCACGGCAGAGCACGGCTGGAGAGCTTTTCACAAAGGGCCAGACCGGCCTCGGCAAGATCTTGATCGGTCAATCTCAATATGAGAATTTCGACCGAAGCCTCCCCGGTCTCTTCTTTTCCGGCAGATTCTAATACCTGCTCGAGCACGGATATCGATTTCTCATCGCCGTTGCCGCTGCACGGGAGCATCAAATAAGTGATAAACCGGTTTGTACGATTCTGGCATTCCGCCTTGTAGACCGGATATTCTTCCGTACCTTGAAAATGTCCCTTCACATAT
>CAZKZZ010000103.1:0-2139 GCA_964557375.1 uncultured Spirochaetales bacterium
CTACCGCGAAAACCTCCTTCTTTTTGATTCAGAAAAGGACACAAGCGACAATCTGGAAAGGATCGGACAAGTCACCACTCATGAGGTGGCCCACATGTGGTTCGGAGATCTGGTTTCGCCTTTGGACTGGAGTTACATCTGGCTCAACGAGTCGCTTGCAACCTATTTCGGGTACCTTGTCAATGAAAAGTTTCATCCGGAATGGCGGGGCCTGGAGCAATTGACCCTGGACAATTTTTCCCCCACTCTGCATCGGGACTCTCTGGCCGAAACGGTCCCCATTGAAACCGAAAAGGGCACATTCCTCGAGATGAGCCCCGCAATCGTCCCGATCATTTACAGCAAGGCCGCAGCCGTGTTACGGATGTTCCACTCCTTTATCGGAGAGGAGGCGTTCAGGACCATCATCCGTCGATTCCTCGAGAAGTACGCTTTCGCCTCTGCCGACAGCGATCAATTTCTCGACTGTTTTTATCCGATGATCGAGAGGAGTGTTCCCGGTGCCTGGATACTGCAAAAAGGGTTTCCCCTCATCGACGTGGAAAAAAGAGAGAACAGTCTCGTGCTTCGGCAGCGCCGGTTCCTGTTTTCCGGCGAAGATGCAGATGCGGTATGGCCGGTCCCTCTTGCATTCACGATCTATCATGACGGCACAAAGCGGGAAGAGCGGCGTGTTCTTTTCAACAGAAAGACGATGGTTATCGAAGCGGACAGTTCCCTCGGCCCCATTCGCGCGGTGAATCTCAACCGAAACCAGTATGGCTACTATCGAGTGCGGTACGATAATGCCCTGCTCGAAGCGGCAGGAAGATTGGTCTCTTCCGGTGAACTTTCCGATTACGAACGATTCGGGCTCGTCGATGATCTGGTGTCGTTGCTATATGCGGAAGAGATCTCTTTGGAAGAGCTCATCGATTTTCTCACATCCCGATACAGGGGCGAAAAAGCTTTCCTCCCGTTGTCCGGGATAGCACGATCATTGAGTACGCTTTATTTTCTCGCTGCAGGAGAAAAAAAGGAGACCTTGTTTCAGACTGCCGTAGAGCTGCTTTATCCTCGGCTCGAGGGAATCGGAATGATGCCCGACGGCAGTGAAGACCACGGAGTTAAGCTCTTGAGAAGAGAACTCATGACCGCCCTTTTTCATATCGGGGAAGAACGGGTGGTCTCTTTCCTCGGAAAGTGTATGGAGGATATTTATAACGGTAAAAGGATCGAGCCGGAGCTCGAAAAGCTTGCCCTGAAAGAGGGCGCCTCAGGCGGGATTCCCCGTGAGTTCTTCTTTTCCCGAATTAGGGATGAACGTCTGCATGAAGCGGCCCGGATCAGGTTCCTCTCCGCCTTACTGTTTTTCCAGAAAAGCGAAGATCTATCTGCTGTCTTCCGCTTCCTCCTCGAAGAGGTCCCTTATCGAAACTGGTATAAGACGGTAGAACAAGCACAGTTTGCTCTGCATGCCGGAGAAATGTTGTTCAGCTGGTATGTTGATAACTTTTCAGCGATACGAGCCATCCATCCGTATCATGCTGCTAAAATTGATAACGAAGTCATTGTCTGGGGAGGAATCAGAAAGCGGGATGAAGCCACCTTATTTGCGGAAAAGATGTTAAAAGAGGACAAGATAGCATCACCCGAGACGGCAAAAATGGCCCTCAACTTTCTGGACATCTTCTACAGGCTCTCCCGAAAGCTTCGTTAAAAAAACACTTCAAAACTTTTTTCTCACCTGTTTATCTATCAATTATATACAGTATCGGAGAAATAACGACACGGAAGTTACTATCCGCGCCTATCTGTGTTACCTCCCCATGCCGGGCTTTTAATATCCGTAGTTCTCATATATCCCCTTTCTGCCGATAAATTTAGAATAACAACATGCCCGATCTGAAAGAATTGGAAGCAAAACTGGACCGCCTCACCCGGCTTATCGGAACTGATGAGGGTTTCTACATTTTGGCCCTCCATTCGTTTATCGAATATTATCTCCGTTACGAGAAACGATACGGTGAGGGACCGAAGTTCCCAGACCTCACCTGGCAATTCCGTGAAGAACTTTTGCAGGAGTACGGTGAGACCTTTATCGAAGGACTTTCCACATTAAGCAAACTAGGCCGTCAGCACATCCACACCAACAAAGTA
>CAZKZZ010000103.1:2149-13896 GCA_964557375.1 uncultured Spirochaetales bacterium
ATGCCTTCGAGGCACTCGACACTCAAGAAGCGGCAGCGGCCACCCATCTCTTTATTACCTTCTGCACCCTCGCAGGTATTAATACCGCATCTCAGATCCACCTCCTGGAAAAAAACCTCGATATCTGGAATGAGCGGACTTCCCTTGTCGAGCAGAACAGCATCATACGGCATATGCAGCAGGAGCTTAAAAAACTCGAGAAAAGCAACCGCGATCTGCTGGCAAAAAGACGGGAATACGATAAACTCAAAGTACAGCTTAAGGAGCTGCAGGTGCGGGTGGCAGATACCGACCTGGAGTTGCAGAAAAGAAAAAAGATCACTCAAAACAAAGATGCTAAAGTGGACAGCCTGAGGAGGGAACGCAATACACTCGTAAAAGAACGCAATACACTGCTCGATAAAATGGAAGAGTATAAAGAGCTCGAAAAGTATCTGCGTTATCTCAGCAGGCTTTCCATATTTACCACCACCAGAATGGATTATGAGCGGTCCCTTTCACAGCTCACACCGGAGCAGGAAGAGGCAGTATCCGCTATCACCTTTAAAAAGGATTTCCTAGTCAAAGGAGGCGCGGGGACGGGAAAATCCCTGGTATTGATAGAAAGCCTTCGCCGGTCTGTGCTTCAGGATGAACTGGATTTCGGGGAGAATGAATCGATCGTACTGGTCACGTTTACTCGTACCCTGGCCAAATACAACCGTTATATTGCAGAACTCATGGGCATGAACATACCCTTGGAATTGATCAGCACAGTCGACACGCTCTTCTACAAAAAGCTTAACTTTATTTGGACCGGGGTCGGGTATGATTTTACCCTGCTCGATACGTTTTTTGAGGGAGGGAACCTGTCCCCGTTTTTGACCAAGGAAGAAATGAAAAGTGAGGTCGAGAACTTCATCTTCGGTAATGGGATTTCGAAAGAAGAATATGTAGAAGAGATGGTCCCCAGGACCGGGATGCGAAAGCGGCTTAACCGTGAACAGAGGAAGGCGGTATGGCAGTCAACAGAAGCGTTTATCGAGGAGATGGAAAAAAGAGGAAGGTTTACCAAAAACTACGGCAGGCTCAAACTGCTCTGCTATCTCGAGGAGAACAGGGAAGACAATCAGATTAGAGACATAAGTTATCTGTTCCTCGATGAAGTCCAGGACCTGACCCCGACCGCGCTCATGGTGCTGCGTGAATTGACACGGGCCGCCATGGTCATGGCGGTAGACATAGACCAGAGTCTATACAACTACCAGCCTCCGTTTGCACGTGCCGGGATAAACCTCCGCGGTACTACAAGGGTCCTAAAAACGAATTTCAGAAATACCGTCCAGGTCCACGCCTTAGCTGAATCATTTAGGAAACGGTGTGCGGTCGAGGAGTGGGACAACTACAGCAGACCCCTTCCCTTCCGCGAAGGTCCCGGTCCTGAACTGTATGTAGCGGCCTCGCACCGGGAGTGTCTCGAGAAACTCGTGGAAAAGTTACAGGTTTTCACAAGTGATATCGGATACGCCCCGGAGAACATCTGTATATTGGTACCCCGGAACAGGCACATCGATGATGTGCGGGACCATCTCGCCTCTGCAGGATTTGACTCTGCTGTTATCTCCGGAGATGAGTTCGAGTTCACCCAACGGGGGAGTGTACGGGTCTCAACACTGCACTCCAGTAAGGGTATCGATTTTCCGGTTGTCCTCATCTACCTCCCCTCCCTCTACAGAAGGCCCCAGTACGCGGAAGATGAAGTTGAGAGACTGCTTCGGAATCTCATCTATGTGGGAATTACCCGGGCAATGGACAATCTCAACGTGTTTACCGCAGAGCCTGCCGCCTCCGGCGATCCAATTCTCAAGGATTTGATCTCGAGCTTTGAAGATCTGTAGCTCGTGTAACTTTCGTTACCTACCACCGAAACAAAAGTTACGCACCGGGAGTGATTTCACAACAAATATTCCCTGTATAGGGCCGAAAAGGCGCGTTTTTCCGGGTTGGTACGAATCCTGCGATACCCGAGGCTGGACCGGAACCCGGAGGGGGACTGCAGAAAGAGGAAGGGGTCTGGATTACAGTCGGCTCGGTGCGGATAATCGGAGAATCTCCTGCCTTTCTCCACGCCTTTGAGACCGCTTCCCGAGTGGCCGGATCCGACAGATGGTTATCGACCTGCCTCCTTTGCGAGAACGGGGAGCAGGCGGCCCGTCTGCTCGGGCTCAATCCTCCGGCGTTTAGAAAAGCCCTTCGGGAACAGTTCGATCTCATACAAGATTTTTGACCCTCTCTTCTGTTGTGTGTAATGTACCCGGTTAAATTCACCCGACAAATCTGACAGAATAAGTTTCTTATTCCCACCGAACCGATTATAATGTCAAAAGTAGACAAATTGGAGAATCGTATGGATCACCCAGCACCTGTCAAAACAATCCTACTTGTAGAAGATGAAGCGATTATTGCAGTGAAGGAGGAGAATATTTTAGCGAAAAACAGATTTAAGGTAAAAGCTGTCTATACGGCCGAAGCCGCAATACAAGCTGTAAAGACCGGAGAGATCGACCTTGTTCTTATGGATATCGATCTCGGCGAAGGGATGATGGTTAAAGTAAAAGGCATTACCCGCTGCCCTCATCCGTGTAATCCTGCCGATGATCCCCGGCATGTATCCTTCTATGTAATCGAAATCTTTCCCGCTCATATTTAAAACAGTACACTAAAGATGGTCACCGATGCAAATTTTTTTTAGTAACTACGGATGAACACAGATTGTCACGGATTTTTTTAAAAACCACCTCGCTCCGGTCCGTTTCCATCCGTGTTACCCCCCTGCCAGGCTTTTTTATCCGTAGTTTTTACCAATTCTTCCTCTATCTTTGAAGCAGCAGCTCTCCTGCCGAGGTTTTATATTGTGAGAGCAATTATGGGTAAATACGACAGCGCATGGAAAGATATTATCAAGACCCATCTTCAGGAATTCTTACGGTTCTACTTTCCGCAGGTTGCAGAAAGCATCGATTTTTCCGTACCGCCTGTGTTCTTAGAAAAAGAACTGGAAAAGCTTGCTCCCGAGAATGAAAGTTCTGGGCGGTTAGCAGATTTGCTGATAAAACTGCGAGCCCTCTCCGGTGAAAAGTATTTTCTTTACACCCATGTGGAAATCCAGGGGCAGAGAGTATCAAAGTTTCCAGAGCGGTTGTTTCAGTATGCGTATCGGATCTACGACCGTTTCGGGAGCTTCCCTCTCACTCTCGTTGTGCTGACTGACAATGACCCAAACTTCTGTCCGAGTTATTTTGAGATTAGTAGTTATGGTAGGTATCTCAGAGTAGATTTTCAGGTGGCAAAACTGGTATATTTAGAAGAGAAAGCCAGGGAGCTTACTCTCTCTGACAATCCTTTCGTTTTCGTCACGAAGGCCCACAGGGAGGTGCAGTGCCGAAGCGGCGATGCTAAAAAGGGGCTAAAGAATAAGGAGTTGAAGTATGAGCTTAAAAAGGAGCTTGTGCTGCAGTTGTACCAAGCAGGGTTTAAACCGGTATACGTCCGGTCGCTGTTGCTGTTTCTCGATTGGCTTCTGCAGCTGCCCCGGGAGTTGGAATGGAAGCTTATGAGTGAAATTGCTGACAAGACAGGAGGTAAGTCAATGCCTTATGTAACAAGTTGGGAGAGGATGGGAATCGAGAAAGGAATCGAGAAAGGAATCGAGAAGGGTATTGAGAAAGGAAAGAAAGAAGGTAAAAAAGAAGGAGAAAAAATTGGGCGGCTTGAGGATAAACAGGAAGTCTTAATGAGACTGTTGGAAAGAAAATTTGGACTGACTTCGCAAGAGCGTAATCGAGTTCGATCCACAGCAGACCCTGACAAACTGGACTCAGCCCTCGATACCATTCTCTCCGCTGCCACGAAAGAAGAAGTTCTCGCAAAACTGCGGTAGCAGATATCCGACCACTGATCACCACCGATTGTCACGGATATTTTTTAAAGACCTCCGCGCTCCTATCCGTGTTACCCCCCTGCCCTGCTTCCGCTATCTCCGGTATTAGACGGGGGGATATTTTTCACTTTCCAGCAGGGCTTTCTCTTTTTCAGCTAATTCCGTCATGTCCCTGTTTATTTCTGAGAATCCGATCACCTCCCCGTTTTTATAAACAGGATTAAATCTCAATTCATACTCCCTAACCTCGCCGTTACGAAACGTAAAGGGGAACCGTACTTTTTTCTTTTTTCCTCTAAGAACATCACTAATAATATTTTCCCAATAGTTTTTTTCATCATCCGGCAGATAATCAACCGTCCTTATTCCCGGGTAGGCTTCGATTTGAAATAATTCTTTCACAATGCTTTTAAAAGATTCATTATAGACTGCAGCCTTTCCTTCTCTATCTCTGAAAACAATAATATCATCGGTGCTTTCAATGACAGCTTTTAGAATTGCCTCTGACTCTTTTATATTCTCCTCTGCCTGTTTTATGTTCGTAATGTCATTAGAGATTATTTCTACTCCGATAATTTCCTGTTTGTCATTAAAAACACAGTTGTACGTGGAGGAAAACCACTGTTCACCATTATCAGATTCCACACGGTCACTTTCGAACCGCAATGTTTTGTTTTCATCGATTGTCTTCCGGATCCGTTCCAGATAGACAGCTGACAGTTCGGAACCGAAAATGTCCTGCATATTCTTTCCTTCAAAATCGGCGGGCCTGCCGCCCATATACCCGGCTGCCGCCTTATTAAAAAAAATAAGCGTCCCGTCCGTTTTCCAGAATCCAATCCCCATTCCCGCATTATCGAGAAGCTGACGATAGAGCAGCTCGCGCTCTTTTAATCTATTCTCGATTCGCCTGTGTTCGGTAATGTCTCTTGCGACACCGAACGTCCCGACTATATCTCCGTGTTCATTGTATTTCGGAAGTGTGGTAAAATGGCATGTTGCCCCGGAATTAAAGGTCAATATATTTTCTAAACTCTCCCCTTCTAACGTTTTTTTATACACTTCCATCAGGGATGAACGGTCCTGCTCGATAAAAAGCGGTTCGAATGGGTTCCCCATAATCTCGTCCAGGCGGACTCCGATTATTCTTTCGGCAGCCGGGTTTACGTATATGACATTGCCATATGCGTCGGCTTCATAGGCAATGTCCGATATATTATCGAGAAACTGTTTAGCTTTATTCGCCTCCTCTTCGGCTTTCTTTCTGCGGGAGATGTCCCTTGTTATCGAAAGAATATGCGGTTCTCCGTTTATCCTGATTAACCGGGCCGACATGAGTGCTGTCGTCAAAGACCCGTCCTTGCGCTTGAATTCACTCTCTAAATTTTCTACGAATCCGTCTTCTTTCAATCCCTTAATGAGTTTTTCCCGGTCTTCCGGATGCGCCCATATATCAATTTCCGATGAGAGTTTTTCGATCACATCTTCACGGGTAAAGCCGGTTAGCTTGGTAAACCCCTCATTTACATCAATATAAAGACCGTCAATCCGATTAATATTTACAGCATCCGGACTGGTCATAAACGCTGCCCTGTATTTCTCCTCACTTTCTTTTGTTTTCCGGTGGGCCTCGAACAACTCTAACGCCATCGTAATCGATTCACGCAAGACAAACTCACCGGAATTCTTTAATACGTAGCCATACCGCGTAATACCCTTCACCTTATTGACCATCTCTTCTTCAGAGTGGCTCGTGAGGAATACAATAGGGAGATCATGTTCTCTAAGAATTAACTCAGCTGCTTCAGTCCCGTCCATCTCTCCCTCACCTAAGTCGATGTCCATAAGTACGAGATCCACCTTTTCCCCGGCAACAGTTTCAATAGCCTCTTCCGCGTGATACGCAGTGGTTACGATATATCCGAATTTCTCGAGTATCGCGGTTTGATTCATCGCGATAAGAGCTTCATCTTCTACTAACAGGATACTGACGGTGGGTTTTTCATTGGGCATTCCATACTCCATTACGTCTGAAAATAATAGTATATGAAATATGACAATCTATATCAAGAAAATTCAATGGTATTAAGAAGATACTTCATAATGAATAAATATTACAAAATAAGTTGCTAATTTTTTTATAACCAATTATAATGCCTAAAGTGGACAAATTAGAGAATCGTGTGACTCACCAAACAACTGTCAAAACAATCCTCCTCGTAGAAGATGAAGCGGTCATTGCAATGAAGGAAGAGGATATTTTAGCAAAAAACGGATTCAAGGTAAAAGCCGTCTATACTGCCGAAGCCGCAATTCAAGCTGTAAAGACCGGAGAAATCGGCCTTGTTCTCATGGATATCGATCTCGGCGAAGGGATGATGGATGGAACGGCCGCTGCAGAAACCATACTTTCCCAACAGGAGCTGCCCATAGTTTTTCTTACCAGCCATACTGAAAAAAAGATGGTAGAAAAAGTAAAAGGCATTACCCGCTACGGATATGTTCTAAAGAACGCGGGAGAGTTTGTTCTCATCGAATCGATCAACATGGCGTTCGAGCTCTTTTATGCGTATAGTGCCCTCCAAAAAGAAAACCGACAGAGAGAGAAAACCGAAAAAAAGCTCCAAGAGACCGCCGCGCTGTACAGACATCTAATGGAAAACAGTATCGATGCCGTATATCTGCTGGGCGAAACTGGTAATGTCTTGAATGCAAATAAAGTGGCCTGCGAGATGATCGGATATACGAAGGATGAACTTCTCGCACTGACCATTGATGATATCGATCCGAATTTTCCGTCCCAAAAGTTTATCGAGTTCTGGGAGAGCAAACCCGAAGGTTCGACAGTTCTCTTTGAATCTCTTCATAAACACAAGAACGGCGAAATCATTCCGGTAGAGGTTAACGGTATCTTCTTTCTCCTCGACGGAGAGAAATACTTATTTGGTGTGGCGAGAGAGATTAGAAAACGGGAAAAAACCGAAGACGCATTGAAAAAAAACAGTGAACGGTACCGAAAGGCACAAGCTTTAGGCAAAGTGGGAAACTGGGAGTATAACATCCGGACAACCGAGTTCTGGGGCTCGGACGAAGCAAAACGGATTTACGGTTTTGATCCCGGTTCATTATCGTTTTCAACGGAAGATGTTGAAAGCTGTATTCCGGAGCAGGAGCGGGTACATCAGGCCCTCGTTGATCTCATCGAAAAGGAGAAAGAGTATAATATTGAATTCGAGATTATCACGAATGACACCCGTGAACGGAAAACTATCGTTTCAGTAGCGGAACTCGAGAAGGACGAGCGCGGTAATCCTTTGAAAGTGACGGGAGTAATTCATGATATAACGGAGCGGAAAAAAATCGAAGAGAGGCTTAGAAGCGCACAAAAACTTGTAAACACCGGCTATTGGGACTGGTTTATGGATACGGGAGAACTGATCTGGTCGGATGAAGTCTATGAGATTTTCGGCCAAAATCCGGACACCTTCACAGTAACGGCCGAGAGTTTCGAACACATGATACATCCGGAAGATTTACACGATTTTATCACAGAGCGTGAACAAGCCCTGGCCGAATCGCGCGATGTCGACATCGAACACCGCATTATCAAACCAGACGGTGAGATCAGGTACGTACACGAAATTGCAGAGATAATCAGAAATGAGAAGGGTGAAGTCATTCAGGTAAAAGGGGTTGTACAGGATATAACTGACCGTAAACATATCGAAGAAAAACTCTCACGAGCACTTAAACAGAAAGATGATCTCATGCAGGAACTCAATCATCGCGTAAAAAACAATCTTCTTATGGTATCTTCTCTTATTGAGCTCAAAAATGATGATTTAGGCGATGCGGCGGACCTCTCCGAATTACTGCATCAGATCGACGCGGTGAGAATCCTCCATGAAAACTTATACGAATCCGAAGATACAGATCACATCAACATGCGAGCGTATATTCACGATCTTCTCACTCTAATATTTTCTACATTTTCGAGAGAGCATGTCATCGTAAAAAAAAGTGTTGACGAGCTGAGACTTCCTGCAAAACGGGCAGTCCCGGTCGGACTCATTATCAACGAGATCGCTACAAATGCAATCAAATACGGTTTTACTGATGATAAAGATTCCGAGTTTGCCGTTGAGTTAAAAAAGAATCCGGCAGATGACCAGTGTGTTCTCACCGTATCCAACAGCGGGAAGCCGTTTCCGAAAGAAATAGAGCTCGATAATCCAAAAACCTTAGGCCTGCAGCTGGTTTCAGCCCTCGTCCAACAATTGCAGGGAACGATCGAACTTCAAAGAGCACCGTATCCTGTCTTTACGGTCCGGTTCCCTATCTCGTCATAGACCACCTCATCGCTTCCTTTATTCAGATAAATATTTTATCAAACTACGGATCAACACCGATCGGCACAGATGGTTTCTTCATCACCCCCCTCCGCCTCCGATCCATGCCGGTCCGTGCCCATCCGTGTTACCCCCCTGCCCCGCTTCCTCTATCCGTAGTTTTTAATACTTTTTGCTTAGCTTTTGAAGCAGCAGCCTGTCTGGCCCGGTTTTATACAGTGAGAGCGGTTATGGGAAAATACGACAGTGCATGGAAGGATATTATAAAGGCTCATCTAAAAGAGTTTCTCGTTTTTTACTTTCCGCAGGTTGCCGAAGTCATAGATTTCTCTGTTCCGCCTGTGTTTCTGGAAAAGGAACTTGAAAAGCTTGCCCCGGAGAATAAAAATCCGGGACGGCTGGCGGATTTGCTTATTGAACAAAGGACCCTTTCCGGTGAAGAGTATATTCTTTACACCCATGTGGAAATACAGGGGCAGAAAAAACTGCGGTTTGCCGAACGATTGTTTCAGTATGCATACCGGATCTACGACCGGTTCGGCATGTTCCCTATCACTCTCGTCGTACTGACTGACACTGACAAGCACTTCTATCCGACCTCTTTTGAAATCAGTAGTTACGGCAGGTATCTCAGAGTAGATTTTCAGGTGGCAAAACTGTTATATTTAACAAAGGCCACAACTTCCCCTGAGCATCGGGGCAATCCATTTGCCTTCGTAACAAAGGCCCATATGGAGGTGCAGCGGCGAAGCGGCCAAGTAAAAGAAGGGCTGAAAAATACGGAGTTAAAATATGCGCTTAAAAAGGAGCTTGCACTGCAGCTGTACCAAGCTGGGTTTAAACCGACATACATCAGGTCGCTCCTGCTGTTTCTCGATTGGCTGCTGCAGCTTCCGCGGGAGCTGGAATGGAAGCTTATGGGTGAAATTACTGACAAAACAGGAGGTAAATCAATGCCTTATGTAACAAGTTGGGAGAGAATGGGAATTGAGAAAGGAATTGAGAAGGGGAAGAAAGAAGGAGAACAAATTGGTCGGCTCGAAGACAAACAGGAAGTATTAATTAGGCTCCTCAAAAGAAAATTCGGACTGACTGCTGATGAGCGCGACCGTATACAATCAACAAAAGATCTCGAGAAATTGGACTCAGCACTCGATGTCATTCTCTCTGCCAACACGAAAGAAGAAGTACTCACAAAACTGCAGTAGTAGTCCTTTTTTCAGCGGAAGCCTGCAACCGGACGGTGGTCGCTCGTCGATTCGGTATCGGGGAAGTCCCCCTCCCGGACCATTACCTGCGAGATAAGCCCCCAGTTCTCCGCCCCGTTTGCGACAAAAATGAAATCGATGATGGAATCGGGGTACGTCTCTCTGCCGCTCCGCTCGGAATAGTTTGTATCGATGAGAACTTCAGGTTCGACCCACCTGATTTGGCCCCCAAAAGTAAACAGTTTAAACGCCTCATTTCCGGGATCCCGTTCGAGAAAATTGTAGTCGAAGTTACAGTCGCCGAGTACTACCGTCGGTTCGGCTCGAGAGATGATCCATTCCCTCAGCACGAATGACTGTAGGCAGCGATGGGCAGCATCACTGCGGTCGAAATGCACATTGATGCAGATAAACCTGCTCCCGTCCCGCTTGTCTGTAAAATAGGTAATAAGCGGAGAGCGTTTCCCTCCGCCGGAAACATTCGGGGTGATGACGACCCCGCCGTATTGATGCAGTTCGAAACTTCGCCGCAGGGTAAGTGTTTCGGTATTATAAATGGTAAGAAGATGGTCGTTTCCGTGCTTCCCCGTAACCGCGAGGACAGATTCGTATTCCGGGCCTAAGGCCTCGGTATAGAAATCGTGGAGCTTGTCATCGGTTTCCTGTAAAGCGATGATATCGTAGCCTTGGAAACTCGTAAGCTGCTCTGCGATAACCGCCGGGTCGTTTCCTCCGCTTTCGACATTCCAGGTGACCACCGAAAGCGGTCCTACGGACCAGCCTGCAACAGCGGATACGAAGAAAAAGAGGCCGGCAGCAAAAATCCTGCCATTGGAACAACAGTTCATTTTTTTCATCATCCAGCTTTTTGAGTTTTTCTGCAAGGTGCCGCAGCTGTTCTTCCGAATAATCGCAGATGAGTCGGTCATAAACGAAAATATAATATACTTCTTGACAACTGTAAGGTTTTATGTCAATTTAAGTTAATAGAAAAAATATATTTATTATGTCTAAAAACAGTCACATTCCTAAAGACAATACAAATGCTACCATCCTCCTCGTAGAAGACGAGGCACTCATTGCCTTGAATGAAGCTGCAATGCTCGAGAAAAACGGTTTTACCGTTATAACAGCTTATACCGGGGAGGAGGCTGTCACATCGGTGAAAAGTGAAAAAATTGATCTCGTCCTCATGGACATCGATCTCGGAAAGAACAGGATGGACGGGATCAAAACTGCCGAAATAATTCTTCTCGAACATGATCTCCCAATTGTTTTTTGTACAAACCACAATGAAAAAGAGATTGTAGAACGGGTCAAAGGAATTACCAGATACGGATATGTACTCAAGAACTCCGGAGAGTTCGTCATTATCGAAGCAATTAATATGGCATTCGAACTGTACAGTTTATATCATGCTTCCAAAGAAAAAATCGATTTCAGGGAGAGTGAAGAGAAGTACAGACGGGCAGCTGAAGAAGCCGAGCTCGAAATCGAGGATCGGAAGAAAGCGGAACGGCAGCTCAAGGAAACCATTGACGAGAAAGAGTTTTTGATGAAAGAGATGAACCACCGCATCAAGAACAATCTCGCTATAATCGTTTCGCTTATCAGGACGAAGGCCTCACTTAGTAAAAATAAGCAAGATTTATCGGATATCGTTCATCAGATTGATGCAATCCGGCTCGTACATGAAAAACTGTATCAATCGAAAGACGTACGCCGGATCGAACTCAAAAGTTATATTCAAGACCTGCTCGAAACAGTTTTTGCCACATTTTATAAACATCCGGTCACGCTGGTAAATAATCTCGATTCAATTACACTAAAAACCCGCGATGCAATAACCCTCGGCCTCATTATCAACGAAATCGCCACCAATGCCATTAAACACGGATTTACCTCTGATGGTGATCCCAGATTTACCGTAGATTTAAGAAAGGACAGTAAACCGGACGGATATATTCTCTCCCTCTCCAATACGGGAAATCCGTTTCCCCAAGATGTTGACTTCAACAATCCCAGCACGTTAGGACTGCGGCTGATTCATACGCTAGTCGAGCAGCTCGAGGGAGAGGTCGAGCTTACAAAAGAACCCCATCCTCTGTATACTATACGCCTGCATGGCGCGCAGTAGAGTGTTTTTCTACCTTTGTGCTATACTCAAGCGGGTGAAGGGAATCGAACCCTCAATTGAAGCTTGGGAAGCTTCCGTGTGACCACTACACCACACCCGCACGATCGGATCTACCGAAAGCGTATTGTATTGTA
>CAZKZZ010000104.1:0-13631 GCA_964557375.1 uncultured Spirochaetales bacterium
ATTATCTCTTCACGCACCTCTTCCGCCAGCTGAGAGAGCTGTTCTTCGGTCAACATCCGGAGGTCATCCGGCGATCCTATTCGGGAAAGAAGCGAGTTCCGCTGTTTCATATCAATTTCCGCCTGTTTCGAATAATAAATCGAGAAAACTGTTCATATAGAGAAGGAGCAGTTCCCTTTTTTTCTCATCTGTGAGCATATAATTGCCCCCGGTCTCTCCAGCAGGTTGTACGGACTGTGTCCCGAGAGGCTGTTCTTCAGCAGGTTGTCCCCCTTCGGGTTGTGCTTCCGGGGGTTGTTCTTCCGCGGGCTGGGCCTCTTCCGGCTCTTCGCCTAAAGGTTGCTCGCTTAATGGCTGCTCCTCCTCGGCCTCGGCGATGATCTCCCGTATATCATCTTCTGTCAAAACAGGCCGTTCGGAGGCGAGGAAGCTACGATACGTAAGCCTAAGGTCGGTGATGCGGTCGAAGGGGATTCTTCGATCTTCGCTGATTTGAGACGGGGAGACCCATCCGCTTAGAGTAACCGACTGTACTGCACCCTGCAGGGTTATGGTACGGGACCCCTGGATAAAGCCGTTACCGTTATTGTCGATTTCCTGGACCCGGACGGCCAGTTCCGTCCGGAGAGAATAGGTCTCCTCTCCGCCGGTTACCTCGTTGCGGGAACTGGTCATGTCGGGGAGGAAGGAGAACATATCGCTCCCGCTGCCTCCGGTAAACTGCAAAACCAGTTCTTTATCTCCGCTTCGTGATGCTTCATACTCGATACCGGATTCACTATCAATTACAACGGTAAACAGTTCCCCTGGATCGAGCGACTGTTTTTCAGAGTAGTACCCTTCGAACTGGGAGTCCCATAAACTCTCGCCGGTCCCGAACTGCAGAAAAACAGCCGTTAAACAAAAGAGAAGGAGAGATTTTCGTAATTTTTTTGCCAAAAGAGTCTTACCAGACACTTTTTACCTTCGAAGGTTATTTCTTCTTATGTCTATTCTTTCTCAGCTTTTTCTTTCTTTTGTGTGTCGCTATTTTATGTCGTTTTCTTTTTCTACCGCACGGCACTTGCTGTTATCTCCTTTGTATAGAATATATAGCAGTTTCAATTATTTTTCACAAGGAATCTTAACCGGCTAACTCAAGACCGGTTATTATGCTTGTATAAAATAATAACGTCAAGTAGGTTGCGTAAAGCCACAATTAATCGGTATAGTAGCATAGTGTCATGGAAGAAGTACAGGGCGTAATCTCAATTCACTACACCGATGCCGAGATAAACCAGATGATCAAGAGCATTGGTGATGAGCATAAAACGGTTACCCATCATTTCAATCAGAATGAAGAATTTTTTATCAACCTCGAGGAAACATTTACCGTTCCCCACTTTCCTATCCATCATGATATAAAACAAAAGCAGCCTACAAAAGAGTATATATCAACACTCCGCAAGTTTCTCAAGCCGCTTATTCCGATGGTACCCCAGGTATTCAAAGGCCTGACCTATTTTTTTGACCCGGGAGAGATCCATCGTCCCTGTTTTTTCCAAATATACAGAGTCGAAGACGCCCAGTTTCTCTATTTGATGCGGCTCAATCTCATCAACAAAACATTCGAAGGAGAAACAATCAAGCGCGGGACCAACGATACGACGCCCGAATACCGGACAAACCGGCTGTTTCTCGAGGCGGACCTCATCCCGCTCGAAGAGGTCATACTCAAGGAAGGAAGAGTTCAGGCTTTTCGAATAAAGCAGACGATATCACAAACATGGATAGGAGAGACCGGACGGGGATACTTCGTACAGGGTATCTGGATGGATTCGGAATTGACCAAATTCTTTTCAAAACTCTTCCTCCCCTATGGAAAGCGGACTTACCCTTATTATCCGTTTGAATGTAAGTTCAAGACCATCTGCCACTCTCTCATCGATCTGTCTCCTGAATCGAGAAAGAAACACGTTGTAAATCTGCATAGAGCGCTGAAGTTTGTTGAACCTAAGATAGAAAAAATACAAGACTCCCTCCGCCAAGACGAATTCGACGAAAAACTCGAATCGTTCCAAGAGATCAAGGCAACCGTGCCTGCTCAATGGAACAATATTATGGATTCAATTACCATTAAGCGGTATCTCAATGATCAAGATATGAAGGAGTATATGGTTGAGGTTTGACCGCGCCGAGATACGCGGGATGAGGGTTACAATAATGGGCTTGGGTCTGCACGGCGGAGGTGTCGCCTCAGCCCGGTTTTTTGCGGCAAGAGGTGCTGAAGTCACGGTAACGGACCTTCGCACCGAAGAAGAACTTGCACCTTCCATTGAAAAATTGTCCGACCTGCCCATCCGCTTTGTTTTAGGTCGTCATGAAATAGGCGATTTTGCCGGGGCGGACCTGGTCGTAAAGAACCCGGCGGTACCGGCGCATTCGTCTTATCTCCGCAGTGCAAAAAGAGTAGAAACCGATCTCTCCGTATTTCTCTCGATTAATAGACGCCCGGTGATTGCCATAACCGGGAGTAAAGGCAAATCTACGACTGCATCCGCTGCCGCCGCCGCACTCGAAAGCCGGTTTCCGGGGACCCGATTGGGGGGCAATATTACGATCTCACCTCTGCTTTTCCTGGAAGACCCCTCTTTTACCGAAGCAAAAAACAGCGAGCATCCGGTGGTTTTAGAAATATCCTCCTGGCAATTGGGTGATCTTAAAGGGAAAGGTGTACTCAACCCCAGGATTGCCTGTATTACCATTATTCTTCCGGACCACATGAACCATTACGCCTCGATGGACGACTACATAAAAGACAAATCCTACATTTATCGAGAACAAACCAACGACCACTTTACGCTCTTGAATTACGATGACCCGGTCACGGGCCGGTTCGCGGAAGAGACCGAAGGAAAAATCGTTTATTTCTCAGCATCACCGCTACCCGACGGCATTCATGGAGGATGGCTCGATGAGACAGGCGGCCGGTTTAGAAGAGATGACGGTACTGTCGAGAAGATACTGCCCGAAAAACTCTCCATAGCCGGAAACCATAACCGTAAAAACCTGCTCTGTGCGGCATGTATCTGCCGCCTTTTCGGTATGCAGCCCGGAAGAATAGCGGAACAGCTCGCCTTATTTAACGGCATCGAGCATAGACTCGAACATGTTGCCGATATCGGAGGTGTGACCTATATCAATGATAGTGCAGCAACCATCCCGGAAGCAACCGTGGAAGCAGCTGCCAGTTTTTCCAGGCCGGTAATACTCATTACCGGGGGTACGGACAAGAACTTAGAGTTCGATGTATTCACCCACCTCCCTGAACATATCAAGCAGTTCGTGCTCCTCAAAGGAAGTGCTACTGAAAAAATGATCGATTTCTTCAAGCAGAACGGCGTCTCGCAATTTATTCTCTATAATACCCTCGAAGAAGCGGTAGGTGCTGCGGCGGCCGCGGCTGAGCCGGATGATATCGTTCTCTTCTCGCCCGGATGCGCGTCCTTCGAGCTGTTCCGGAACGAATTCGACCGCGGCAACCAATTTAAAACAATTGTTAATAATCTCCAAAAAAAATAATTTCTGTTTGACTTTTTGAATTCTTTTACTATAATTGGGATAAATAACACATTTTTTATTCAAGGAGAGAGCTATGCGAAAAGTTTTAGTAGCGGCGGTTGTCTTATTCTTCGTTATTTCACTGCCTTTTGTCTTTTCAGAAGAGAAGATCCCCTATGTGGATATTGAAGAGGCGCAGAGTCAAATCGATGAATTGACGGCAGAAAATGAACAGATGGACGGGCAGACAACTGAGCTGCAGAGTGAAAATGGACAACTTGAATCGGACATAGAGGAATGGCAGAAACAGATCAACGAGATAGAGCTGGTCCTCGAACGGGTACGGCAGAAAGGGGCCGATTTATACGAAATTTACTCCGATATCGTTGACAAACCGACAAAAGAAAAAGCAAACGAGGCTATCTCCAGGAATAGAGACCTACGCAACCAGCTCGAAGATAAAAAAGAGGTGCTCGATAAACAGATCGAAGAGACCCAGAAGCAGAAAGAATCGAACAACAAGCAGGTTGGAATCAACAATAAAAAAATAGCCCGAAATACGGACACCATTAATCTGCTTACCGCCTCGATTGAGAAAACGAGAACTCAGACCGAAGTGTTAAACTCGTATATCGATACAGTAAACGAAATCAATGAAGAAGCGGCCAAATTTTTGAGTTCTACAGAAGAATAACATAAGAATATGTGCGTGCACCGCTACCGCTTCCGTATTGTTTTATAATAGTAATTTCTCGCTTTCTCAGCGGCTTTATAGCCGCTGTAGAGGGCGGGTTTTAACGGGACATCCCAGCAACCCGGCCTGTGCAGCACGGACCCCCCAAAACCTGTTTTAAACCGGTACAGACCGTGCAGCGGATGGCCCTGTTCGGCATGGGGCGGTATACCGAATAGGTCGTACCACAAACATCCCCGGTCTTTGGCCAATTCCATCGCCCTCCATTGAAGGGCGTAATTGGGCATGAAGTTTCTCTTCTCGTTTGAAGAGGCCCCGTAGAGATACGTGGCCCCTTTTTTGTGATAACAAACAATAATGCCTGCAAGAAGTTCCTCTTCCAATTCCGCGAACAGAAGCTTGAGTTCCGGGGCATCTTGATACGATTCCGCGAGTACGAACAGTTCCTTATAATACCGGAAATCATGGATTGTTATCCGGTCTCGTTCCGCGGTCTCTTCATAGAGCTTATACCAATCCGGGAGCTCTCCCGGTTCGGCTTCCCGCACAGTCACCCCTTTGCGAAAAGCAAGTTTTATATTATATCGGGTCTTTGATTTCATCGAAGAGAGAATATCATCCTCGTTAGGTGTTATATCCACAATTACGGTACTCTCCGGCTGAATAGCAGCTGCCGCTTTGTGCAGGGGCTTTTTAAAAAGAGGGCCGGCCCTGCCCTGCTCCGGCTCTCCCTCCCCCCAAAGGGAAGATTCACCTGCGGGGCTATTGATCCAGGGAAGATCGTAGCGAATAAAAACCGTACTCTTCGGCAGATACTCCCGAAGCAGCTCCGACAACCTCAAGAGCAGTTCTTCCCCAACGGCAGGGAACGGTGCGAACGGGCCTTTCTCATATGATGATGAGAGCAGCGGGCCGTGGGGAACATAGGCGAGAGAAATCTTCTTTCCGAGCTTACGGACCAGTACCAAGAGGGGTATGTTCTGCCCTATTCGGGGGTGAGATAGATGAAACGCAAAAGGCGTTTGACCGCTTAAGGATTTTACCGCTGCCCAAAAGCCGGTCTGCAGCAGCACACTATGATTGTCGATCTCGCTCAGCGGCACACTGGTGAGTGTAAAACCGGAAATCACTTACCCCACTTTTCCTGAAGCAATCGTATCGGTGGTTATCGGCTTGCCGTTACACACTAAGGGCTTACTGCCCACATACACGGTATTGTTCTCAACGGTGAGAGGAATTTCAAAAAACTCATCGATTTTTATCCGCTTTTTTGCCGATGGCTCTTTGCCGGCGGTTTCCCCGGCCGCACTTTCGGCCGCACCACCAGCCGTGCTGCCGGTTGAGCTGCCGGCGACGTTCCCGGCCGTCGGCCCCTCCCCTTCGAGGACCACCGCGTCACCGGGTACGGCATGATCGACAAAAAGCACCTCGATCCGCGAAGGATGCTGCCCTGAATCGGATTCTTCCGCACCGTCCGTTTCGCCTTCAGCAGGGGCTTCCGCTGCCAACAACATCCCTTCACTTTTCTCACCCCTCAATTTAGCCGGTTTTAAGTTTTCTACCAAGATGATGTTTCGACCAAGAAGCTCTTCCTCTTTATAATACGGAACCAGTCCTGAAACGATCTGCCGGATCTCTCCGTCTCCTACATCGATCGTTTCGAGATAGAGCTTGTCCGCCTGAGGGTGACGCTGGACTTCGGTTATTTTCGCCACTTTGAGCGTTACTTTTTCTGCAAACTGTCTTTCCGGAGTTATTTCTTTTTCCTGTTCCATTTTCTCTTTCCTCTCTTTTTGTGTCCCGGAAAATCTCACTCTCAAATTCTCGATTTGATCATCCTCCAATATCTGAAAGAGGATATCCGGTTTTCCGACTGTTGAAAGCCCTTCGAGTTTCCCGAGATCGTCCCAGCGGAGTTCAGCCAATCCTAAAAACTTCCGTATCCGCTCCGCTGTAGTCGGTAAATACGGCTCCATTAGTATTGCGAGATCTTTTACCAAGTACACCAGGTCTCTGATAAGTGCGGCGGCGACCTCCGGCCGTTCCTTCCGCTGTTTCCACGGCTCACCGTCCTGAAAGACCTTATTTCCCATTGCTGCCAAAGCAAAAAGCTGTTTGAATCCTTCCCGCAGTTCGGCCCGTTCCAACAGTGCTGTTATTGCGCCTTCGAAACGTCCCGCCTCTTCCCAAAACTTGGCACTCTTCTTTGCGATATCCGCACCGGTTTCGGCCCGCCCCCCGGTCGGACCATCGTCTGCGAGATCCGGTACTTTACCGTCGTAGAAACGGCTTACAAAGGTGAGCGTGCGGTTTACCAAATTGGAGAGGTTCCCGATGAGCTCGGTGTTCACTTTCATCTGGAAGTCTTTCCAGGTAAAAAGAGAATCCGCCTTTTCGGGACGGACGTAATACATATAAAAGCGCCACACATCGGAGGGAATACCGGTGTCCTTTACGTCGTTGCCGAATACACCGACCCCTTTGCTCTTGGAGAACTTCCCGCTTTCGTAGTTCATGTATTCAGTAGAGGACATGTGGTGGAGCGTGGTCCAGGGCTCCCCCGTTCCTAAAAGAGAACTCGGGAAGATGACGGTGTGAAAGGGGATGTTGTCTTTTCCGATAAACTGAAACAGCTCCACCTCTTTGGGGTTCTTCCACCACTTCTCCCATTCGTCGGTGTAGTTCGCTGTAATGGAGATATAGCCGATCGGGGCATCGAACCAGACGTAGAACACCTTGTCCCGGTATCCATCCTTCGGGACAGGGATGCCCCATTTGAGGTCACGGGTAATGCACCGCTCCCGTAATCCGTCGCGGATCCAGGCCTGGGTCATTTGTATTGCGTTGCGGGCCCAGAACCCCTCCACCGATTTATCATCGATCCACTTCTGCAGCTTGGGCAGTATTGCGGGAAGATCGACGTAGAGATGGCTCGTCTCTCTCATCTGTGGGCTTCCGCCGCACACCCCGCAGCGAGGCCCTACGAGTTCTACAGGATCGAGCAGTTTTCCGCATTGTTCGCACTGATCACCCCTCGCCTCTTCGTAGCCGCAGTGAGGGCAGGTGCCACGGACATAACGGTCGGCTAAGAACCGGTCGCAGTGACTGCAGTAGAGCTGTTCAGTGGTCTGTTCAGTTATATAGCCGTTTTCATCCAGTTTATTGAAAATACCCTGGGTAATTTCGGTGTGTTTTGGTGTGGATGTCCTGCCGAACCGGTCGAATGAAATCGTAAACCAGTTGTAGATATCGGTGTGCACGGCATAATACCGGTCACATAACTCCTGCGGAGTAATACCCTCTTCGAGGGCCTTGGTCTCTGTTGCAGTACCGTACTCATCCGTCCCGCATACATACAGTGTGTCATACCCCCGCAGCCGACAGAATCTGGCAAAAACATCCGCGGACAATACCTGAATAAGGTTTCCGAGATGAGGGATGTTGTTTACATACGGAAGTGCCGAAGTGATCAGTCTTTTTTTCATAACCTGTCCACTATAAGGATTCGGGTTTCTCCCTGTCAAGTGAAGTGATTATCCTTGACTTCGAGTCCCCTGATGTGTACCCTTATCATACATAAATTTAAAAGGAGGCGCTATGTCTGAACATGATGTTACGCCAAGTAAAAAGCCGTTTACGGTAAAACCACGGCTTATTATAATAATATTAGTGATTATCGTCGCCATCGCTTTGATCTCAACGATGTTCTTCGTTGTAGATCAGACTGAGCAGGCGGTAGTGCTTTTATTCGGCAGGTTTAACCGTATAGCGGGTCCGGGGCTCCACGCGAAGATGCCCTTCGGGATCGAAAAAAACTACAATGTCCCCACCCAGGTGGTGCATAATCTTGCCTTTGGGTTCCGGACCGAGCGTCCGGGAGTTACCACGACGTACTCTCCCGGAGATTATCCCGAAGAGTCCATAATGCTCACCGGGGACCTCAATATCGTCGATGTCGGATGGATTATTCAGTACCGCATCATCGACCCGGAAGCGTGGCTGTTTAACGTACAAAACAGGGAGAAAACGATCCGGGACATTAGTCAATCCGTTGTAAACCGGCTCGTGGGAGACAGATCGATACTCGATGTCATGGGCTCCGAACGGGCCAACATCGAGATTAAAGCTCAGGAACAGATGAATAAGACGTTCGATTCATATGAGCTCGGAATAAATGTTATTACGGTAAAGCTTCAAAATATCGTTCCACCCGAAGGGTCGGTCCAGGACGCGTTCGAAGATGTCAATAAGTCGATCCAGGACATGAACCGGCTTATAAACGAGGGAAAACAGCAGTACAACTCCGAAATTCCCAAAGCGAGCGGCCAGGCCAAACAGATTGTACAGAACGCGGAAGGATACGCGGCGGAGAGGGTCAACCAGGCCAGGGGTGATGTGGCCAGATTCAACGCGGTCTACGAAGAGTACCGGACCTCACAGGAGGTGACCCGGGCCAGACTCTATATCGAAATGATAGAAGATGTCTTCGAAACCGATAAAGGGACGGACATTATAGATAGGAACCTCGACAACTTCCTCCCGCTCAAAGCCCTCGGAAACAACACACTCCAGGGACAGAGCAGTACCGAAGGCGGTAGTACTCAAGGAGGTACCCAATGAAAAAATTAGTTACAACATTAGTAATAATAGCAATTGTCTTAATCATATTCCTTCTCCTCGGACCGTTTTATGTCATTCAAGAAGGAGAACAGGCGGTCGTCACCCGATTCGGAAAGATCGTCTCGGTCTCCACAGATGCGGGCTTGAAGTTTAAATCCCCATTAATTGACAATGTGGTCAAGTATCCGAAAAAAATCATCTCGTGGGACGGAGCGGCCCAGCGGATCCCCACCGAAGAACAGCAGTTTATCTGGGTGGATGCCACGGCGAGGTGGAAAATATCCGACCCACAGCTGTTCTACGAAGCGGTAACGACCATGGAACAAGGATACGGACGTCTCGATGATGTTATCGACAGTTCCGTTAGGACCATTATCGCCCGTTATCCGCTCCGGGAAGCAGTGAGAAACACTAATATCATCAATGAAATAGAGCGTAAAGATGTGTACCAGCAGCAGGCGGAACAGGAAGCGGAAGTAGAAGAAGGGGGGATCGAAGAACTCCGGGAACTTACCCAAACCGATACTACCTATGAGACGATCAGGACCGGAAGGGAGCAGATATCCCAGGAAATGTTCGATCGTGCTGCCGAGACCACTCCCCAGTACGGTATCGAGCTCGTTGATATCATCATCCGGCAGATCCGCTATTCCGACGATTTGACCGAAAGCGTGTACCAGCGGATGATAAAGGAACGAAACCGGATAGCGGAGGCGTTCCGTTCATACGGAGAAGGAAAGAAAGCGGAATGGCTCGGTAACTTAGAGCGGGAGAAAAAGACCATTCTCTCTCAAGCCTATGAAACGGCTGAGGAAATCAAGGGTACCGCCGACGCCGAGGCAACTCAGATTTACGCGGCATCCTACCAGCAGGACGAGGAGTTTTTCAAGTTCTGGCGCTCCTTAGAATCCTACAAACGGATGATGCCCAAGTTTAGAAAGACCCTCACAACGGACATGGATTACTTTCGGTTCCTCCACAACCAGGACGGAGGCTGATAAGTACGGCAGGTACTGCCAACACGGTTTTACCTGCTACATAGTAAGTAGTAAAAAGACGCCCGGGCTTCGGCCCGGGCTTTTTTTGGTCCTGCATTTTTTCCACGTTTTATTAGTTCCGCTTTTAATCGGACCTAGACAGGCATGATAAAGGGGACTTGTTCCCGGGGTATCTGATAGAGGTTGTTCTTGAGCAGTTCTTCCATCCATTCTTTTACAGGAAAAAGCTTTACCTCCTGGCGGAGTACTTTCTGAAGGGCCTCGTTATATTCAAACACCTCGACCCTGAGCATCTCCTCTCCGATTATCTCGAGAAGCTCATAATAGGTTGTATTCATTGCCGAACCGAACTGTTTGTACCACTCACCGGGATTCATACATTAATCTTATTATAATTATTTGGATTTGCAATTGATTTTTTATGAAAACCGTTTTTCAGCGACTGCCTCGAGGGCCTCAATTTTTTTCTCGATCTTCTCATAGAGTGCCGGGGCTGTTTGTTGTAATGATTTGGTCCGCGTAAGCCAGTGCTCGAAATCTCTTCTATACTTCTTGTGGGCAAGTTTCTTGAGCGTATGGGGTATCATCCGCCCGAAATAGAGGGGATTGAATCCGTTGTTCTCGATCCGCGTAAAAATTTCTTCGAGCTCTTCTATTTTGTCCGCGCAAATACAGCGGTTGAGTTTGGCCTCGAGAACAGTGAGCACGTGTGTATCGAACTCCTCGAGGGGTGTAGAGCATTCCAGCCTGAAGAAATCATCTGTACTGAGGACAATACACTGCCCTTCTATTTCAGTGGAGACAGCACCTGTTTTCTGATCCACTACGAAATCTTCACAGAGAGAAGAAAGACGAAATGCACGCCGGAGGAGATTGCCGACCCGTTTCCGGTGTAGAAGTGCATCGAGCTTCTCCCGGTCTGCAGGCAAAGAAACATGACGTGTATCTATAATAAGGACGAACTCTATGTTTTGATTGAGCCTGGTGATACTCTGCTTCCCCCCCCGGTATTTGGTGTACTCATTGGTAACCATGTCCAGTTTACCTTTTTTCGCACACATGTCCCTCAACTCTTCGAACGGAATAATGCCTTCCGTACTGTAACTGATAAGCAGATACGCTGCATCCAGGCTATCAAGCAGCGCTTCGAACGCTCGTCGGGCTTTTTCCCGATAGCAGTACGGAGAACGCGTCTCGGTCCAGTCTCTTCTAATTGCCGCTTTATGCAGGAACCTCCCGTCGGTATTCCGTCTGTTGTCAACAGGGGGCTTGTCCCACAGTGCAATCGATTTTAATAGATGGTAATTACTGCCGTATTGATGCTGATTGTAAGGCGGATCAATGTACGCTATATACGGTACTTCACCGGCTTCCCGGAGCCGGCGGGCGAGAGTTGAAGCGTCCGCCCGGAAAATCCGACAGGGTCCGGTAGAATCGATGAGAACAGGATATTCGAGCCGGACCGGAGTGAGAATTCTTTTCAGCGCGTCTTTGCTGTATCCGCCGAACCCGCGGTGGTACGCCTTGAACACTCCCGAAGTATTCGTATGTGTGGCAGCTTCGTAGAGCAGCAGCCCGATCAAAAGCTGCTTTTCTTTCTCACCGGGGGTGAGCGGTTTGTACCCCGGCTGTTCCGGATAAAGCCGTTCGATCTCGTTGCGGACCGCATCGATTCGCAATCCGTTCTCCCTCGTATAAAAAAGCCTCTCCTTCCTGTAATCGGCTTTTTCGGGGTCACGTTCCTCCGGAGCGTAATAACGGGCGATATACTGTTCGTCCAAAGCAGGCGGAGGAAGCGTGTTGAGATACCGGAGCACCTCCTCGAGACCGCCTTTATCCCGGTACATCCCTTCGAGTTCAGTTTTATCGATTCCGATAAAAGCATTACCTAGTGTCCAAGCATACCCCTCCCAGTCGTTGAACAGAACTGAGAATCCGAGATGCTTAGCAAGCTTTGACACTGCACCGCTGCCGGCAAATAAGTCGAGGAACGTATGTTTTTCACTCTCACCTGTACCGGCCGGTCCCGCCGAACCGACCCGCCTGTCGGACCCGGATAGGCAGCGGTCTACCGCACTACAGATGAGGGGGAGGAGCCCGCGTTTATTTCCGATATAGGCGATGATTTGAGAGTTGAGATAGGGATGGCGGAAATCGATATCTTGCAGAACCATGGTCCCTTTGCTACTATGCGCAGGTGATAAAAAAAAGATTATCAGCTTTACTGTCCAACATCAATATTATCGAATCGCAGGGGCCGCTCGATTCTCACATAACCGGTCTCGCCTATGATTCACGCAATGTGACCGAGGGTACCCTCTTTTTTGCACTTTCCGGCCTGCACACCGACGGGCACCGTTATATCGAAGAGGCGCTTTCGCGGGGGGCCAAAGCTGTTATCCATTCAAAGCCGCTTACACAGTATCACCGGGATATTACCTATATCCGGACAGCCAATCCCCGCACGGACATGGCCCCGGTTGCTGCGGCATTCTACGATCACCCTTCGCGGGAGCTGACCGTTATTGGTGTAACGGGCACGGACGGAAAGAGTACAACTGTGTATCTGGTCCAGCAGCTCCTCGAAAAATCCGGTCTCTCCGCCGGTTTTATATCTACCGTTCAGGTACAAACAGGGAAAGAAGCAGAAAAGAACAAACTGCGCCAATCGACTCCCGAAGCCGTCGATATTCAGCGAATTCTCCGCACAATGGCGGACAACGGAAAACAGTACGCCGTAATCGAAGCCACGTCTCACGGACTCTCGGCAAAAAACAACCGACTCGGAGATATTTTCTTCAACACGGCAGTCTTCACCAATATTTCCCACGAACATCTCGAGTTTCACGGTTCGTTCGAACAGTACCGGTATGACAAGGCCGAGCTCTTCCGTTCACTCGATCAACAGTACGGTTCATCCCGGCATGAAGCCGTGGGTATAGTAAACGCGGATGATCCTCACGCTTCATACTTTCGAGAAGCCACTTCAGCGCCTGTGTTCGGTTTCAGCCTCCAAGACCAAACGGCCGATCTCTTTGCAGATGATATCGAGACCCTTCCCGACCGGAGCAGTTTTCGTGTGACTGCCGGGAGCATTCAAATAAAAACAACCGCGCCGCTCCCCGGGGCGGTAAATATCGAAAACAGTCTCGCCGCACTGCTCACAGTGATAAAAACAACCGGCAGAAAGCCGGCAGAAGTTGCACCGCTGCTCTCTTCATGTCTGCCCCCTCCGGGGCGGATGAGAAGTATTCGAAGAGGACAGCCTTTTACCGTTATCATAGATTATGCCCACACCCCAGGCTCCTTCTCCAAACTGCTGCCCGAGATAAAGAAGAACTGCCGCAGAAAGCTGATTGTTCTCTTCGGCTCCGCCGGCGAGCGGGACAGAGAAAAGCGCACCATACAGGGGTCTATTGCCTGCAGATGGGCCGACACCATCATTCTCGCCGATGAGGACCCTCGGGGAGAACCGCCCCGGGCCATATTGGAGGAGATAGCGGCCGGATGTTCCTCGAAAACAGAGGGAGAAAATCTGTTCCTTATACCGGACCGCAGCAAAGCGATCGAGAAAGCGTTTTCCTGCGCTGAAACCGATGATACGGTACTGCTTTTGGGGAAAGGCCACGAACAGAGCATTATCTACAGCGATGCAGTGCTCCCCTGGGATGAGGCCTCAGCAGCAGAAGCGGCACTTTCCAAGCTCGGATTCACTAGTGAATGCTGACCTTTAGTGTCCCTGCAACAAGGTTTCGCAATTCTGCGTCAGAAAAACGACG
>CAZKZZ010000105.1:0-10641 GCA_964557375.1 uncultured Spirochaetales bacterium
TCCTCGGATAAATTGAACTGGCTTTCTGCAGTCCCCACATCTGCGGTGTGTCCGACCACTTTGAAGGTGCGCTCTTCTATTTTTTCGAGGGCTGCAGCAAGTTTTTCCAGGCGGGGCCGTTCTTCGGGGAGGACCTCCGCCTTGTCCGGGACGAAATGGATGTTGTTGATACGCAACGTCACACCTTCTTCACCGTCATGAACCTCTACATCTTCCACTTCTGATTCTTTTAAATCGTCTTCTACTTTCTTGGTGATTCTCTCTCCGTCGAGCCGCACGATGTCGTCGAAAAAGGTGAGAACAAATCCTTTATAGGCAACGCGTCTTCCATCACCATAGCTGTACTGCTCCTCCGCCCGCTCATTGATGAAGACCGGTCGTCCGGCATCCAGGTCGAATGTAATCGCCGCTTTTCTCGTCCCGCTTATCTCCCGTAGCCTGGGGTCCCCGTCAGGGTCCTCCCCCTGCCTGTAGCGGAGGGCGTATTGGGCAGAAACGGAAGCGTACTCTCTGCCGTTCTTCTCAGTAACTCCCTCTAACCGGTAACGGCAGTAAAATCTGACTCGTGTGGGCTTTCCTTCCCGCAGGGGATCAACCGTACGTACCCCGTAGGCATCCCATATATCCCCCGGCTCTACAGGTTCCGCGGGGTAAACCGGAAAATTGCGCACTTCAGGATGCCCGGACATGAGCTCATCCGGCTCGAGGTCCATCCCCGTTTCATGGACAGTAAAGGCAACCGGGATAGTTTCTTCTATCCGTTTGGCAACATTTCTATTGTTCCGTTTTGTCTCTTCGAAGACATAAAGGGTACCGGAGACTTCGTACGAAGCAGGGCCGTTACCGGCCGGCCCCACCTCATATATCCCCCGCGTCTCCCGAAAGGAAAGACCGGAGAACGATTCGTTTTCATACTTTCTCAGGTCGGCACGCTTGGTTATTTTGTATTTCTCTCCGGGGACATACCGTATAGAGAGATCGAACTCCTCGGAAGATAATGGTGCCGATAAAAAAAGGAAGACCAGAATAGCTGCCGGGACAAAAACAATAAAACGGAGGTTACGCACCCAGCTATTACGCGCCGTACGTTTATAAACCCTATTGCAAGACTGTAAAAAATCATCCATAGTCTTTTTCATATGTCCCTGCTCATTCCGCTCATCGTTTTCTCTATAGCCTCAGTCATCACTGGAATCGCCGGCTTCGGCCTTGGCCTTATCTCTATGGGTGTACTCTCCCTGCTCTTGAGTCTTCGGTATGCAAATCTTATCATCACTTTTGTAGGTTGTATACAAGTGGTATTCATCCTCATCCAGGTACGGGAGCACATTAGAATCGCATATCTTCTCCCCCTCGCATTGGGGGTGGCTGTCGGTGCGCCCCTCGGTGTATTCGCCCTTGCTTCTTTCGATGAACATCTTCTAAAACGGATTTTAGGCGGTTTTATCCTTTTCTATGTAGTCTACGATTTGTGGCTGCAGGATAGAATTAGGTTTACAGTAAATAGATGGAGCGGTATCGGATTCGGCTTTGCTGCAGGGGCCCTAGGAGGGGCCTTCTCTGTGGGAGGACCGCCTGCCATCATGTATCTCACCTCCCAGAAGGTGGACAAATACGTTTTCAAAGCTTCTATCGCGGGATTACTGGTAGCGCTGATTGCAATCAAGATCCCGTTTTTTCTGATTAACGGACTGCTCAAAGCGGAAGACCTTCCCATCATCCTGCTCTTTCTCATCCCCGGTGTGGGTGGTGTACTGGTGGGTATGAAGATATTTTCCGTTCTCCCGTCCAGAGTCTTTAAAATTATCGTGCACGTTCTTCTTGTTGCTTCCGGCGCTATGCTGCTTATAAAAGGGTGATGGGGAGAATGCACAGTGTCAGCCGCACTGTACGGCAATAAAAGCCCGAAAAGCTTCGAGGAGCCTTTCGGTTATCGGGCCCGGCTTTCCGCCCCCGGTTTTTTGCCCGCCCACGGTCCTTCCGTCCACAGATGTTACCGGCATCATCTCCGCCCCCGATCCGCTTAAAAAGCATTCATCCGCTGTATAGAGGTCGAACCGCGTAAGCATTGTTTCCTCAGCAGGTATACCGTTTTCACGCGCTAGTTCTAAGATCGTATTTCTCGTAATCCCTTCGAGGATCCCGAGGTGAGATGCCGGAGTCTTCAGGGTCCCGTCTTTGGCGAGAAATATGTTGTCTCCGGTGCATTCGGTAAGATAACCGTCGTGGTTGAGCATGACCGCTTCGAGACAGCCGGCAAGAATCGCCTCCTGTTTGGCCAGAATGTTATTCAGGTAGTTGAGGGATTTTATTCTCGGATCGAAAACCGAACTTTCCACTCGGCGGGAGGCTGCGGTAATAATTGGGATACCGCTTTCGTACAATTCCTGCGGGTAGAGTTCGATAGAGTCGATAATTGCGATCACCGAAGGTCTCGCACACTTTCGGGGGTCCAGCCCCAAATCTCCTACCCCCCGGGTAACGATGAGTCTGATGTAGCCATCTGCCCCGGCCTGCTCTTCTACGAGCTTCGAGGCCCCGGTAATCAAAATATCGGCGAGTTCATTCTCCGTATAGGGGATGGTAAGCATGATTGCCTTCGCCCCTTCGAAAAGCCTTCGCAGATGTTCTTCGAGTTTAAAGATTTTGCCGTTATAGATGCGGATCCCTTCGAAAAGACCGTCTCCGTAGAGCAGCCCGTGGTCATACACCGAAATCTTGGCCTCCTGCTCGTCCGTCCAGCTGCCGTCTATAAAAATCGTCGCCATGATTACTGTTCCTCCGTGTCTGTAAAAATGTCCCGCAGTCTCCGGTAGCCTGGGCCGAATCTGCGGATGAGCTCGTCATCGAACCGGTTTACGATCTTCATGATGTACACATCATGCTTGATGTAATCCTCCGCAAGCGTTACGAAACCCTGATTGCTGCTCCATGCGCCCTGGACCGAATTGTCCTCTTTTATCGTCCCCATAAGAGCGGCGGTCCCGTCGGTAACCAGAGCGAACCCCCGCCCTCCTCTCTCCTGGTAGAGGGTGTCTGCTATAGGGTGTTCATACATCTGGCCTGCAGGGTCCTCCGCCGTGCCGAAAAAAACAGTTGCTGCTTTCACCCCTGAATCGATTTTTCCCTGAAGTGCAGAAACGAGGGGGGCCCATTCCTCTTTCCAGGTCGAAAGCAGAATCATGTTCTGCGCACGCCTTATCATCGCCTCCGCCCGCTCGAGAAAAGCCGTGTATCCTGTGATGTTCCAAATATAGGAAAGGTCCTGATTATCAGCTTCTTCAGCCAGCCCCCGGGAGAGTTCACGGATCGTACTGTTTACCCGCTGCTCATAGAGGTCGAGATACTCGTTCGGGTCGATCGGGACATACTTTTTCTTTTTCTCGTCCTGCAGTTCCAAGACCATCTCTTTTTCCATCAGCTTGGTGAGAACCCCGTATATCTTGGCGGTGGGGATAGCCGCGTGACGGGCAGCTTCGTAGGCTGAAACAGGATGAACACGCAGGAGGGCAATATATACTTTTGCCTCATATTCCGAGAGCCCTAATTCCATCAACCGTTGTATGTTCTGTTTTCTTCTCATTTGATATATTAACTACTTAAGTAGTTAATATATCACCCGTAATTTCAAAAAAGTCAACCCTTCTTCCCGAACTGCCCGCAATTATGGGGCAGTGGTTTATCAGCCGGGTTCGCCGGTCGGGGGAGAACCATCCTCTAAGGCGGGTTCCTGAGAAAGCCTGAAGTTTTCGCGGTTGTCTACCGGACATTCGACGACAGCCGGGACTTTTTGGGAGAAAGCGTCCCGGAGAATGGGAAGGAACTCCTCTGCGGTCTCTACGCGGTATCCGGCAAGCCCCATGCTTTTGGCCAGCCGGACGAAATCGGGATTTTCTAAATCCACGAAGGCAGCTTTTCCGAACTTATTGAGCTGCTTGTACTTGATCAGTCCGTACCCGTTGTCGTTAAAGACCACGGTAACGAATGGGTTCCCTACCCTGAGTGCCGTCTCGAACTCCTGAAAGTTCATCAAGAATCCGCCGTCTCCGGCCACGGCAAGCACCTTTTTCTCCGGAAAGACGAGTGACGCGGCAATAGCGCCGGGGACGGCAATACCCATGGAAGCAAATCCGTTCGAAATAATGCAGGTATTAGGGCTTTCACAGTGATAATGCCTGGCCATCCACATTTTATGGGCACCGACATCGGATATGACGATATCTTCCGGGTCAGTCACCTGGCGAAGATCGTAGATAAGCCGCTGCGGTTTGAGAGGAAAGCTGTTGTCCGTGGCGTACTGCTCGTAATCCCGCCGAATCTTCTCCCTGAGCTTTGCGATCTCCGGCATCGGCTTACTCTTGCGGTCCACCCGTTTGGTAATCTCAGTGAGAGAGTCCGATATGTCCCCGACCACCTCCACTTCAGGAATATAACTGGAGTCAACTTGAGCAGGGCAGCAGCCTATATGGATGAGACGGTGTTTTCCGTAAGGGTTCCACTTTTTCGGGGAGTACTCGATGAGGTCATACCCGACCGCTATCACGAGATCGGCGTTTTCCAATGCCCTGCCGATGAGATCACTCTGGTGCACCCCGATGGTCCAGAGGGCCAGGGGATGGTTGAAGGGTATTGCACCTTTTCCCATAAAGGTGTTCGCTACCGGGATATTCATCGCTGTCGCAAAATTGGTCAAAGCTTCCGAGGCGCTGTTTCTGATCGTCCCGTTTCCGGTAATAACAATGGGGTTCTTTGCACGGGATATGATCGTTGCGGCCCTGTTCAGACAGCGGGAAGACGCATAGGTTTTCTCCTGAGCTCTGATTTTAAGCGGTTTTCCGGTGACAGGCATAGCAGCGATATTCTCCGGTAAATCGATGTGGACCGCGCCCGGTTTTTCAGTCTCTGCGATCTTGAACGCCTTGCGTACGGTTTCCGCCGTATTGTCGGGCCGCACGATCTGGGTGCTCCATTTGGTTACCGGAGAAAACATATTGACCAGATCGAGATACTGGTGGGACTCGATATGCATCTGATTGGTCCCCACTTGCCCGGTTATGGCCACGACCGGCGCCCCGTCGAGATTAGCGTCCGCCACACCCGTCATCAGATTAGTGGCCCCCGGTCCGAGAGTTGATAAACAGACCCCTGCTTTTCCGGTCAGCCGTCCGTAGATGTCGGCCATGAAAGCGGCACCCTGCTCATGTCGTGTAGTAATAAACTGTATGGAAGAGTGCGTGAGTGCCTCGAGGAGGTCCATATTCTCTTCGCCGGGAAGGCCGAAAATATACTCTACGTTTTCATTTTCAAGACACCGTACCAGCAGCTCGGCTGTTGTCTGTCTGCTCATTACCTCACTCCTCTGTCAATTCTCTTATTCCGAGACGGTCGAGCGTCTCGTTACGGGGTCGTCCTCGAGAGTCCCATCCCCGAATCCGGTAGTATTCCTGCAGGAGCTTGTGTAAATGCTGTCCCCCAGGCCCGGTTGCCACCCGCGGCGGCAGAGAATCGTCCTTACCGGTTATCCCTTCCCTGATGTTGAACAACCGCTTGAGGTTGAATACCCGTTCTCCGGCGAGGAGAACATCATCCCCCGAGAACTCCTCTCCCGTCAGCATACCGAGCCACTCGCCGATCCGGGCCACGGATAACGAAGGAGAGAGAATGAACTTGCACAACTTGAGAGAATCGAACATACACATCAGGTTCTGCATACACGCGGTGAGCTCCGCCTTCCTCTCCAGGGAGAAGCGGTCTACGATTTCAGGAAACCCCAGTTCCGGCTGGGGCGTCCATGCTTCGAGACCGTGTGAATATGCCTGCAAGTGGCACGCGCCCCTGGGGCTCGTGGCATACCCCAATGCAAGTGAAACAAACGCGCGCGGATCGTGAGAAGGAAGTTCCATCCCTTTTACGTGATTTTTAAGCTGAGGATCGTCTATACCGAGGATGTTGCACGCCCGACGGACCCCCTGACCGAGGGTCGTTCCCAGGGCCCTCTGCTCTCCTATCATCTCTACACAGTGAATGAGAGCATCTCCCGAACCCCAGACAAGGTCCACACCTTCGGTATCAGCACGCCCGATATACCCCCGCTCAAATGCTTCAAAGGCAAACCCGATTACCTGCCCCACCGATATGGTATCGATTCCGTACCGGTTGCAGAGATCATTGGCTTTAGAGACTGCCTTCAAGTCGGAGACCAAGAGGTTTCCCCCAAGAGAACCCATAGTCTCGTACTCCGGTCCCCCTGCCTGCACCGGGGTCTGATACGGCCTCTCGTTTATCCGCACAACCCGCCCGCAGCCGATCGGACACCCGGCGCAGTGGTATCTCCCGGTAAGGACTGTTTCCGCGAGACGGCTTCCGGAAAGATGCTCTATCTCTTCCCAGCTCCGCTCCTGCCAGTTTTTGAGAGGAAAGTCTCCCAAATCGTGACAGGCCACCACTCCTCCGGACGTACCGAGCCGTTTCAACTCCGCCGAAAGTGATGCGATCTCCCGCACCGTCTCTTTGACCGATGCATCGAGACCCTGCCGGTCGAAGATGTGCGGTTTATACACCTCACCCGACGCCTGGACCGCCACCGCTTTGAGCAGCTTCGAGCCCATGACCGCACCGGGCCCACCCCGCGCGGCAATACGGGCATCTTTTCCGTCGGAGACGATCCCGGAGAGGAGGACCTGTTTTTCGCCCGCCGCTCCGATGCACATCGAAGAAAGTTTACTACCGTAGCGTTCACACAGCAGCTCGTGGGTCTCGTAGCTGTCTCTGCCCCAGAGGCGGCCGGCCTCGACCAATTCGGCACCTCCGTCCCTCACGATGATGGAGCAGGGCCGTTTAGCTTGTCCGGTTATGATCAAACCGTCGACACCGGAGAGTTTGAGCGCCCGTCCGAATGTTCCGCCGACGTCCGACTCCCCCCACAATCCGGTAAGGGGAGATTTAGTTACGACGGATGTTCTTCCCGAACAGGGAATCTTCGTGCCGGCAAACGGGCCGGCGAGAAACATGAGAAGATTGTCCGCCCCGAGCGGGTCGGCATGCGGCTCGAGACGGTCGTAAAGGAAACGGGCCCCAAATCCCGTTCCCCCAATAAATGTAATTCTGAATGAACGATCCGGAGAATAGGTGCTGATTTTTCCTGTACTCAAATCTATTTCCAAAAGATTGCAGTCAGGAACCAAGAATACTCCTTGCTCTTACGAGACTGGAAATTGTTTTCTAATTAATCCTTCAACATCACTTTCGGTAATGCGTCTGGGATTCGTCCGACCGTTTACATTCATGGAGGCGTGATAGACGAGATGGGAGAGATTGTCCCGGGAGAGAGGGACCGGGGCAACACTGTTGTCGCTGATAAACTTTTTAAAGATTTCACCGGCCTGTTCGACTAACGGCTGAACACGGAGATACTTCTCTACCGATACGGCGGGGCGGTTATACTCGAGCGCTTCCGATATAAGTAAACCGCAGACGAACCCATGCGAATAGGCCGGATAAAATCCGGGAAGGATGTTGGCAATACAGTGGAGAACCCCCAATCCGGCATTCAGCATCGCCACCCCTGCCATCATCGAGGCTTCGAGCATGTAGCCTCTCGCCTGCAGATCATTGCCGTCTTTGAGACAACTGCTGATATTGCTGATGATGGTACTGCAAGCTTCAAAGGCCAGAAGGTCGGTGATAAGGGTCGCGCTTACCGAGAGATACGCTTCGAGTCCGTGGGAGAACGCGTCCATTCCGGTATTGAGGGTGAGCAGGGGAGTCATAGCGACCGTTACACTCGGGTCGAGTATAGCAACATCCGCCGCTCTGCACTGAACGCTCTCTTTTACATGGGTTTCATCGTTGGTAATGACCGCCCATTCATTGATCTCGCTCCCCGTCCCGGCAGTCGTTGGAATCGTAACAAAGAGATCACAACGTGTACGGGCCGCAATCCACTTTGACGCATCGAGATAGGACCCCCCTCCGATGGCGATAATCACCGTCGCACCGGAGCGCCCGAGTACCGTAAGCCCTTCGCTGCATTCGGACAACTTGGGGTTTCCGTGAATGGCCGAAAATGTGACTGCCAATTCGAGACCTGCAGCCTCTAAACTGCCCGTGATCCGGGCGAGAACGGGGCGCATCCACTCTTCGGAGACCGAAAAGAGCGCAACCCTCTTTGCATCGGTGCGCTCGGCAATGATACTGCCTAAGGAGTCGATTCTATTGATACCGAACAAAACCGCCGTGGGTAGTCTCAAATCATACGCCCTCATCACACCTCCGAACCGGTTAAGAATAGTACATACATGAATATATGGTCAAGAAATATTTCAAAAAAAAAGTTTCCTTGTGCGCTCTTTCAACCTCTGCTATAATTAAAAATATACCAAAAATAAGGAGATTTTTATGGTAAAAAAAGTATTATTGACGCTTTTTGTTCTTTTTATCGCCGGCATGGTTATCTATGCAGGGGGTAAAAAGGAAGCGGAACCGACACCGGAAGAAGTAGCAGAAGAAGATGTCGAAGATATGGCTGAAGAGGAAGAGGCTGCCGAAGAAGAAGGTCCTCAGGGGACCGGTATTCCCTACAAAGCCCCGATCGACATCGGAACGAAAAACTTTACCGAACAGTTCGTCGTGGGAAACCTCATGTATATCTACTTAGAGGAAGAGGGGTTCGACGTTGCCCTCAAAACCGGGATGAGCAGCACGGTCCTCCGCGAGGCGATGGAAAACGGAGATCTCGACCTCTGTATGGATTATACGGGAACCCAGTGGCTGAGCTACACCGGCCATGAGTTCAAAGGGGAATCTCCTAAAGAGATGTATAGAAAAGCAAAAGAGAGTGACGCGGAGCGGGGGCTTATCTGGATGGACCCGATTTGGTGCAACAACACCTACGCGATTGCCGTTGACCGGGAGTTTTCCGAAGAACACGGAATCAAAACGGTCTCCGACTTTGCCGAATACGTAAAGAGCCAGGAAGGAGAGGTCCGTTTTGCAAGTGACTTCGAGTTCTATTCCCGTCCCGACGGTATTCTCGGACTGCAGCAGCACTACAACTTTGCCTTCAAACCGGAATTCGTCTCCACAGCACTTCCCGGCCTCTCTTACGAACCGCTTATTAAAGGAAGAGCGGACGCGGCCATGGTATTCGGCACCGATGCCATTATCCAGAAGGAAGGCTGGGTCGTTTTAGAAGACGATAAAAACTTCTGGCCGCCCTACGACCTTGCACCCTATACAAGACTCGAAGTTCTGGAAGCCAATCCGGGTCTCGACGATGCGTTGAACAAACTAGTGAACGCTTTCCCCGAGAACCCTGCGGAGGCCCGTTCCGCGATGTCGGGTCTGAACGCTAAAGTGGACATCGACAAAATGGAGCCTGAAGAGGCCGCCGAAGAGTGGCTCAAAGAAAAAGGGCTTATAGATTAACGCACAATACGTGTAGATTCGGGCCGGTTTGAACGGTACTCGAGTTCCATGTTCGATACCGAACCAAACCGGCTCTTTCAAAATTAAGACTAATTTTGAAAGAGCTACCTTAATGTTGAATAAAATGTAAGAGACAGGACGAACAGCTATGTGGATTGAAGCGTGGAACTATTTTTTTAAACATTTCGATAAAATACTCGAGTGGACCGTACAGCACCTCTACATCATCCTCGTGGCCAACGCGTGTGCCGTGGTCATCGGTGTTGCCATCGGGATCTATATCAGCGGAAGAGGACGGCAGAAGACTGCTGAAACGGTCATCTATTTTGCAAGTATAATGATGACGGTCCCCTCCCTGGCACTTTACGGTATCCTTATGGGAATTCTCCACGCACTCACCCTGCCTTCAATCGGGTTTCTTCCTGTTGTCATCGCCTTGACCCTCTACGGCCTGCTTCCCATTATCAGAAACACCTACACCGCCTTAGTGGAAGTGGACCCGGCCATTATCGAGGCAGGCAGAGGTATGGGAATGAGTGAGCGGCAGATACTGATTCGGGTAAAATTTCCTCTTGCTGTCCCGGTTATAATGGCGGGGCTCCGGCAGGCAATCGTTATGAATATCGGCATCGCTGCAATCGGCTCCTATATCGGGGCCGGGGGTCTCGGGCAGCCGATTTTCAGGGGCATCGCAAACTACCGGGTCGATCTCATCATCGTGGGAGCGTTTTGTGTATCAATACTGGCAATTGTAATCGACCTTTTAATGGGCAGGGTCGAATGGCTGGCCACACCGAAAGGAATTAGAATAGGGAGGAAGAAGTGATCACACTTGAAAATGTAACCAAAGTATACCATGACGGCACCCAGGCGGTAAAAAGCTTGAGCCTCGAAATAAGCGAGGGTGATTTATGCATCTTTTTAGGACCTTCCGGATGCGGGAAAACCACCTGCATGAAGATGATAAACCGCCTTATCCCCCTAAGTTCCGGGAAAATCCTCATAGACGGTGTGGATATCATGGACCAGAACCCCAACGAACTGCGGCGGGGGATCGGCTATGCAATACAGAATATCGGGCTTTTTCCCCATTTAACGGTATCCGAAAATATCGGGACCGTACCCCGATTGAAAAACTGGTCGAAAACAAAACAGCGGGAACGCGCGGCCGAACTGCTCGATCTCGTCGGTATGGACCCCGGAAAATTTTTAGAC
>CAZKZZ010000105.1:10651-13471 GCA_964557375.1 uncultured Spirochaetales bacterium
CCGGTATCCGAGTGAACTTTCCGGAGGCCAGCAGCAGCGGGTCGGTGTGGCCAGGAGTCTCGGAGCAGACCCGCCGATCCTCCTTATGGACGAACCGTTTGGAGCGATAGACCCCATTACGAGGAGTAAACTGCAGGATGAGTTCTTAAAGATCCAGGCAAAAATCAAAAAAACCATTGCCTTCGTGACCCACGATATCAACGAAGCGATAAAAATGGGGGACCGGATCGCCCTTCTCCGGCAGGGAGAATTGGTACAGTACTCGGATCCGGCCACCCTCCTCTACTCCCCGGCCAATGAGTTCGTGAGAAGTTTTGTCGGTTCGGACCGTATATTAAAAGGACTGCGGCTCCACAAGGCAAAAGAAGTGATGCAGGAACCGCCGTTCTTTGTGTATATCGAAGACCCGCCTGCGAAAGTGAAAGAACAGATGCAGAAAGCTGTCCGGCGCTGGGCAATCGCAGTGGACACCAATAAAAAATTTATCGGATGGGTCACCTATGAAGACCTAGACAGCAATAAACCTGTTAAGGAGATCGTCAAACCGCCTACAGTAACCGCTTCTCCCGACACACCGCTCAATGAAGCGCTCTCCATGATGCTCAATTCGGCAATCGGGACCCTCTCCGTCCTCGATGAAGAGGACAAACTGTTGGGGGTACTCTCTTTTCAGATTATTCGGGAAGTGTTGGGTAAGCAGATCGAAGATGGTATCACAGTAGAAGAACAGGGATAGACGTCGTGAAACTGAGACAATACTTAATCTTGATCATTATACTCGGTGTGCTTTTGGGAACGACCATTTGGATGACCAGCCTCGGTTCGGTCGGGATCTTCCAAATGGCACCTCCGAACAAAGTGTTCAGCGCCCTGCTCCGGCACCTGCAGATCGTTGCCTTAGCCGAAGCACTCGCCATAGCAGTGGGAATTCCCATCGGCTTTATCAGCACCCGTCGCTCGCTGCGGCACATCTCTCCCGTGTTGATCGGGATCGCGAATGTGGGCCAGACGATTCCCTCCCTCGCCTTTATCGGTATCGCCGGCGCGTTTCTCGGTATGGGCTTCAAAGCTGCTGTGATTGCCCTGTTTGTCTATTCTATGCTTCCGATCATACGGAACACCTACGCGGGCATTAACACAATTGACCCGGCCATAAAAGAGGCCGCCCGGGGGATGGGGATGTCCCTAAAACAGATAACACTCCGGATAGAGCTCCCCTTGGCCCGTCCGGTAATTCTTGCCGGAATCCGGACCTCGACTGTACTGAATGTCGGTACCGCCGCCGTAGCCGGAATGATCGGGGCCGGGGGATTGGGAGAGCTGATCGTTACCGGAATCGCGGTACGGGTGACGGAGCTCATCATTCAGGGTGCGGCCCCGACAGCGGCTTTGGCCATCATCCTCGACGCTCTCTTAAACGAGTTCGAACGCTTGGTTACACCGAGAGGCCTGAAAGTATCCAAACAGAGGGCCCGTTAACGGCAGCACTTTCCAATCAGTACATCAAAGGAGTACATGTATGAATAAACAATCACCACTAATCGGCCTGCCCAGTACGCTCTATAAACCGCTGAGCGATTCTGCAGTCCGCACAATAGAACAGAACGTATTTCGAATTCTCGAAGAATCGGGGGTCTTGGTATATTCAAAGACGGCGAGAGACGCATTCCGCACGGCGGGAGCAGCAGTGGACGAAGAGTCAGCACTTGTTAAGCTTCCGAAAGCACTGGTAGAGGACGCAATCGATTCTACCCCCTCCTCAGTTACCCTCTATTCACGGGACGATGAATATAACTGTGTGCTCGAAGACAGTAAAGTCCATTACGGAACAGGTGGGACGGCAATTTATGTCTTAGACCCCGATACCGGGCTGCGGGTCCCTTCCACCATTAAAGATGTTGTACTCAATGCGAGAATGGTCGAAGAGCTCGAGAATATTCACCTCTTTACCATCAATGTGTTCCCCAATGAGATAAAGCAGAAGGACTCTATTGACGTCAACCGCTTTTTTCACGCCCTTGATAACACTAGAAAACATGTGATGGGCGGCATCTACTCGCTGGAAGGATGCAAGAAAGTGGTCCGCCTCGGCGAGTTGATCGCAGGCAGTATGGACGCCCTTAGGGCAAAACCGTTTATATCATTTATTACCCTGATCATCAGTCCGTATAAAATCGACGATATCTACGGGGAGATGACCTGTTATCTCGCCTCTAACGAACTGCCGGTGGTCGTACCAACCGAGCCGGTCTGCGGCACCACTTCCCCGGTCACCTTGGCCGGCAATGTATTGAGCCACATAACGGAAACTATCGCGGGAATAGCTCTTGTCCAGTGTGTGAAAAAAGGCGCCCCCGCGATCTGCGGAAGCGTGGGCTCGATTACCAACCTTCGGACGATGGACCATGTCGGAGGGGCGGTCGAACGGGGGATGATCAATGCCGCGGTCTCCCAGATGGCCCAGCACTTCGCCGTTCCCTTTTACGGGACAGGAGGCACCTCCGACGCGCAGGAGGTGGGCATCCAATCTTCGTTCGAAAGTGCTATGTCCAGTCTTCTCGTCGCTATGAGCGGGGCAAACTACATCCACGATATCGCCGGATTGATGGAGACCGATCTCACCGTCTCGTATGAAAAATTGGTAATCGACAATGAGATTTTAGGGATGTGCCAGCGGGTACTGAAAGGGATCGAAGTAAACGAAGACACTCTCGGTGTGGAGATGGTCCTCGAAAAAGGGCCGGGCAAAGACTTCTTGGCCGAAGAACACACCATTACCTACATGAGAGACGAGTTCTTCGAACCATCGATTGCCAATCG
>CAZKZZ010000106.1:0-13406 GCA_964557375.1 uncultured Spirochaetales bacterium
TCATTTCTCTTGCGTTTAAACATACCACCGCCCGGAACCACTATAAAAGGATTCTGTGAATCCTTTTATAATGGTTCAACACTCTGATCCAATGCCATAAAATCGACGTTCCATACCGCATAATGATCGGCTGTCTGTAAGAGCAGCTCGACCATCTCGGCTATATCTTCGGCCTGCAGCAGTTTCCCCGAAGGAAGAGATTCCATCCCGCCCTTTTTCCCCCATTCTGTGTTGATTGCAGCCGGGGCTAAAACCGTCACTTTTATCCCGTACTTTCGCAGTTCATTGGCAAGAGACTTGGTAAATCCCTCCACCCCGTGTTTTCCGGCGGAATATACGGCGAGGTTCGAACGGGACCGCTTCCCAAGAATAGAAGTAGCATTGATGATGTAGCCGCTTTTTTGTTTTTTCATGTGGGGGATTACTGCCCGGCAGCCGTAGAGGACGGAGGTAAAATTGACGCCGATTCCCCGGTCGATCTCTTCGAGCGTATAATCTCCGAACTCTTTTATCTCGATTGCAGCTCCGGCATTGTTTATCATCACATCTATTCTGCCGAACTCTTCGACCGTTTTCTCGACAAAAGTTTCAGCGTCCTCCCACACGGCCATATCCGCCTTTAATCCGAGGGCCTTCCCTCCGGCACTGTTTATACTTTCGGCGATCTCCCGGATAAGCTCTTCCCGCCGCGCGCACAACGCAACGGGGTGACCGTTTTTTCCGAACCGCTCTGCTATTGCCTTACCCGTTCCTGACGATGCCCCGGCAACTGCTATTACTTTTTTTTCTTCCATGCTATGCTTCCCCCATTCCGTGGCGCTTGCTACGGAAATAATCGATTTCCCTGTCTGTATAAGTGTAATAGAATAAAAACGTGGTGTCGAGGCGGAAAACAAAGTGCGCGAAAACCTTAAAACAATACGAAGGATCCTCCCCTACTATAAGCCGTATACGCTTCTGTTTATAAGCGACATGGCGGCGGTCACTATCGCCGCCCTCCTCAACATGATCATTCCACTCCTGCTCAAGAACATTATAGATGTAGGAATCCCTGAGAAGAACATACCGCAGATCATTACTGCTTTAGCGGTCATCGCCGGTATGGCTCTGGTCAAGTTCGGTGTCACGTACTACACCCTCTACGTGGGGCACTTGCTGGCGGTACGGATGGAACGGGACATGCGCCGGGACCTCTTTTATCATCTTCAGAAACTCTCCTTCCGGTTTTTCGATGACCGGAAAACAGGAGAAATCATGTCGAGGATGATAAATGACATCGGCAAAGTGACCGATTGTGTTAACCACGCCCCGGAAGATATTTTCGTATCGGTCCTGACAATAGCCGGTTCTTTCTCCATACTCATGACCTTGTCCCCTCAGCTCGCCCTGATCGGGTTCATTCCCGTCCCGGTGATGATTTTCTATTCAGCCCGTTACGGGTCACGGTTCCTCAAAGGGTTTACCGCTATCAACGATTCGACGGCCGACATCAATGCCCGGGTCGAGAACTCCATAGCCGGAATCAGAGTGGTACGCTCTTTTGCCAAGGAAAAATACGAGAAGGAGGTTTTTGACGGGCTCAACCACATCTATTATAAAAACTGGAAGGGAATGCTCAAAAACCTTGCCGGATTTTTCAGCGGTATCGGGATGCTGCGGGAACTCTCCTACCTGGTAATTCTCGCGGCAGGTACGTTTTTCATCTTCCGGGGATCGGTTACGGTAGGCACCTTAGTTGCCTTCCTCTTCTATGTAGGTATTTATTTAGAACCAATCGAACGGTTTACCCGTACCAATGAGATGATTCAGCGGCTCTTTGCAGGATTAAAACGGTTTTTCGAGATCATGGATGAAGACCCGGATATTACAGACACTCCGGAAGCAGAGAGGCTCGATCATGTTCGGGGAGAGATCACCTTCGAACATGTTACTTTCAGCTACGACCACAACAAACACATTTTCAAAGATCTCGATCTCCATATTCCGGCCGGAATGACCGTAGCCCTCGTCGGGCCCTCTGGTGTGGGAAAGACGACGTTCTGCAGTCTTATTCCCAGGTTTTACGATGTGCAGAAAGGAACGGTGCGAATCGACGGAATCGATGTGACCACTGTCACTCAGGAATCGCTTCGGAAAAGCATCGGAATCGTACAACAGGATGTGTTCCTGTTTACAGGGACGGTGCGCGAGAACCTCATATACGGAAGAGACGGAGCAGCTGAGGAAGAGATTAAAGCTGCTGCCCGGAAAGCTAATGCTCATGAGTTCATCCTGGAACTCCCCGACGGGTATGACACCTTTATCGGTGAGAAGGGGGTGAAACTATCCGGCGGACAGAAGCAGCGGCTTTCCATCGCCCGTACGTTCTTGAAAGACCCGGCAATTCTCATTCTCGATGAGGCAACATCATCCCTGGACAGTCAGAGCGAACGCGCCATCCAAAATGCTCTTAAAACCCTGATCAAAGGAAGGACAACGCTTATCATCGCCCACCGTCTCTCTACGATAAAGGATGCAGACGAGATAATCGTCCTCTCGGAAAACGGTATCGAACAGCGGGGCCGGCATGAGGAACTGCTTCGGGAACCTGGACTCTACGCTCAGCTCTACTATGGACTGGACTTGCAGGATTAGCAGTGAAAACTGATGCCGGCAAAGGAAACGACAGAGTTGTTTGCCGTATCGGCCGCCATATCGTATTTGATAAGTCGTCCCGGGTTGGCTTGGGTCCCATTGAGCCGGTTCAAGACGGTGAGCATGGTGTATAACGCCGGGACACCGCACACATTTCGTTTGTCCTGCTCTTTTTTGATGCATCGGTAAAACCCTTCGCTGTTACCCTCGAGGACCAGGTCCAGCATTTTTTGGTCCTCCTCCTTTGCCCACTGCAGAAACTGTTCGGTCACTTCGACATCCTGACCGAACCGGCTGCCAAGGTGGGCGAGGTCGACCCCGGCGATCAGGAACACATTTCCCCGGCCGGTCTTAATATATGACCGGACCGACTCCACGAGGCCCTTGTGGAATTGGGCAATTTCGGGGTCTTCCGGAGGCGATATGTCGCAAGCGAAGAGATCGTTCAGGCTCGAGCAGAGAATGGGTACGATGGAAATGTCGTCTCTCCCCTTAAAGAGGTATTTTAAAAAAAGTACTTGAAACTCTATTGAATGCTCGGTTCGGTGGATTAATTCATCTTTAAAAAAATCGATTGAGGTACCGGAAGCCAACCGATCGATGAAATCTCCGTTGGCCGGGACGGTCCCGAGCGGCGTGGCAAAATCTTTTTTGGTGAGGATAAACCTGTGCGAGCTAGCCATATGGGAGATTCCGAAAACAACAAAGGTAATCGGTCCCTCTTGCCGGCCGTATTTTGCCAATTCGAAGTAGCTGTGCGCAAAGCAGCCGCCTCCGCGATTCAAGTCGATGTGGGGGGCCACTATGGCAGGTATAATTTCCTGCTTTTCCTGATTTCGGTCTGCCGGGGATGAGGAATCATCTTTACCGCTGGGAAATGGAAGCCCGGGACCGTCGTCTCTGGTGAACAACGCATCGAGCTGTTCGGTAAGCTTTTCAGGATCATCGTGATATGCAGTACCGGCATGACTCGGGGGCCTTACCGGGCTTTTTTTGAATGCTTCGATTATTCGGGCTTCCTCTTTGCGGAAATTGTCCGAATCGAGGAAAAAGACACCTTCCAACTTGTCGATGACACTCCGGAGTTCATCCCTTGTGAGGGAAACGTTGAACGTGCGGCTGTACTGCGCTTCGACCTCTTCTAAAGAGTTCTTGCCGTCAAACAGAGTACAAAGATAGAACACATGCGGGGCCAAAAAGAGCATTTTATCGGAGAACTGCATCGGGTCTCGCAAACAAATGAGGTCTTTTTGAATGGGGATAGCCTCTAACGGACGCAGCTTCGGTTTATTCATGAGATTAACGGTAAGTGTATAGTCAATAATGGAAGTACTCAAGGATAGAAAAACCGATTTTAATAAGAAGTCAACCCGCCGTCAACAGGCAATGCTACACCGGTAATAAAACCAGCTTCATCACTTACAAGGTACAGAGCAGCATAGGCGATATCTTCGACAGTAGCGAGGCGCCCGAGCGGCACCTCCTCGATACGTTGTTTTTTTTTGACCGGATCTTTAAAAAGTTTTTTTACCATAGGAGTATCAGCAGTAGTAGGATTAAGTGAGTTTACGCGAATATTCTCTCCCGCGTATTGAGAAGCGATTGCTTTAGAAAACATCGTCACAGCCCCTTTAGAAGCGATATAGGCTGGAGATGAATATTTGTGACCAATCAGACCACAGACGGAAGACATGTTTAGAATCACCCCGCCACTCTGTTGACGCATAATAGGTAGAACTTGTTGTGTCCCCAAAAAAACTCCCCTTACATTAACCGCCATTACCTCTTCCCACACTTCTACCGAGATATTTTCGAAAGGTACCGGACATCCGATACCGGCATTGTTTACAAGAATATCAATCCGTCCTGCCTGGTCTATCATCCGGGAATAGCCGTGTTGCCAAGAAGATTTGTCGGTGACATCGAGGTGGATGAACCTAACCCGCTGAGGGACGTTCCCTACCGTTTGCTGACAGTTGAGCGCTTGAGCTGTTTCCTCTCCTAATGCTGCATCAGTATCTCCGATATAGACGATAGCTCCCTCCCTGCTGAATAATTCTGCAATTGCCCTTCCGATCCCTTGGGCAGCACCGCTTATAAGAGCTGTTTTTTTGGCCAATCGACTCATAATGTATCCAATAGTAAAGAGAAACAAGCTCTGTAACAAGACCGGTTGCATATAGTCGTGATTCGGGAATAATGACTGGTACAGCACTATTTCCGTTTACCCATCGCTTCCAATTGTTCTGTAATGTATTCATCCCCTAACATAGCGGCATCTTCGAGCACCTTGGAAACAGAAATCGGAACATTGAGAGAGGTAAGACACCCGGGAGGAGCATCGAGATAATCGAAAAACCGTTCACTAATCACCGAGGCAATCCGTGCGCCGACGGATTGGTCCTGTGCCGCCTCTTCAACTAATACAACAGCTCCCGTTTTTTTAATTGAATCTCCTATACTTGTGTAATCGATACTGGGAAGGTCTACACATCTAAGGTCGATTATTTCGATCGATACCCCGCGTAGGGAGAGTTCTCTTTTTAAATTGATAACCCGGCCGGTTACCGCACCATAGGTAATGACCGTCAAGTCTTTCCCTTTCGATACGATTCCGGCCTTACCGAACGGGATGCAGTAATCGAGATCATCCTTAGGTATTTCAAATTCTGTTTTATACAGGCTGTGATATTCTAGGACCACCACCGGATCCAAGGAGGTCATAGCTGTATTGAATAGACCGATATAGTCGAACGCGTTGCTCGGTGCTGCGATTCTCCAACCCGGGAACAGAGCAAACAGACCTACCGGGTCCATGGAGTGTTGGCCACCGTAACCATTTCCTGCTGCAATCCTGGTGCGTACTACTATGGGCAGGTCGGTGGCTCCGCCGTACATGTGGCGGGCCTTCCCTATTTGATTAAATAGTTGATCTGCAGCAACCAAAGCGAAGTCGGGAAACATAATTTCTACAATCGGCCGCATCCCCGACATAGCGGCCCCACAGGAAAGACCGGTAAATCCCGCCTCTGAAATTGGTGTGTTGATTATACGGTCGGGAAATTTGTTCGGCAGTCCTTTCGTAGCTCCGTATGCACCGCCGCCGAAGTTTGCTACTTCTTCACCGAACACGGCAACGGTGCTGTCTTTATTCAACCATCTTCCGGTAACAGCAGCAATAGCGTCGGAAAAGTATATCCGGGAAAACTGTGTAAAATCCTCTCGTTCACGGTAAGGAAGGCCGTCCAGTTCGGTCCCGTTACTGCGCATACCAAACGTCGCAGTAGCCGGATCGGGCCACAGCTCCTGCTTTACTGTGTAACGGTTTTCTCCGACAGTACAGAAGTCTACCGCTCGGTCAACAGTTTCCCGGGCCCGCTGTTTGATTTTCTCTATTATTTGGGCATCGAGGAAGCCGGAGGTCACAACCGATTTCGGGAAGGTTGTAACAGCGTCCTTCTCGAGCCATACTGCCTCTTCAGCTTTTTCCCGGTATCCGAAAGCACTTCCGGGCTGATCACCAGCGTGATGGTAATGACGGTAACATTTTGCCTCGATAACAATCGGGCCATTTCCATAGCGGACCGTTGCAGCGGCATCCTTTACCGTGTTGTAAACACCAACCACATCGTCCCCGTTTACAACCCTCGCCGACATGTTATATGAAGAAGCGCGGATCGATAGTTCACTTACTGCCGCTGCCTGGTCGAGTTTCGTCCCAACAGCATATTCGTTGTTTTCAATGAAATAAATGATGGGCAGACGCCATAATCCGGCCAGATTAAGTGCTTCATGAAATGACCCTTGATTAACTGCTCCATCGCCGAAAAAACAGACAACAATATTACCGGTGTTCATGTATTTTTCGGCATAGGCGGCGCCGGTGGCTATCGGAATTCCGCCTGCTACGATTGCATTAGTACCCAACACTCCCGCTTTTTCCCAGCGAAGGTGCATGGATCCTCCTCTCCCACCGCAATAACCGGTAGCGAGCCCCATGATTTCGGCCAGGGTCCTGGTTACAACTTCCTGCCCTTCTTTCGGTAAGTCGTCGTTTGCCGGGTCCCACCCTGAACTGAGCACAAAGTCCATTGCTTTGGCAAGAAATTGGTGATGGGCCCGATGGCTGCCGGTTATTTTGTCCTTCTGCCTTATCCCTGCAATAGCTGCTGCCGCCAGGGCTTCCTGTCCTACACTGGAGTGTACCGGACCCCATACGCAGCCATTGTTCTTCAGCCGCAGCAGTTCATGCTCAAAGATGTTTATGAGAAACATGTTGAAAAGAAGATGTGTAATGCGGGGTAGTCCAAGTTCCCGGAGGTCCTGCTCCGATGAGGAGCATTTGCACCAGTCAAAGTCGAGTGTGAGCTTCTGCTTTTTCATATCGTTCCTCCGCAGTACGATTCTCCGTATCCTCTTGTGGCAGGACTTTTTGTGAATACTGCAAATTGTGATTGGCCCCACATGTTAGTCCCGGTTATTGGCCCTACGGCTATAACAAATATGTTATCAGGTGAAAATGGTTCTACTCCCTTCGGGTTTTCAGCAAGTAGATAGTGTATCCCTAACCCTTTCCCACCGAGAGTTCTTTTCAAAACCTCATCCGGAATAGGTTCATGGGAATAACGTTGATTGGTAAGATCAATTCTTAAAGCTGTATTGAAAAACCCGTTCATAAATTTTTCCTTGTTTTTGTATATAATAATTAAATATTTACAATAAATAGTCAATATAAGTCATTTATTGTATACAATATAAATCTATAAAAGATTTTTCTGATTATTCTAGAAATGAAACGTAGACAAAGATCTAAATATATTCTACAATTCCATTGCGTGATGCAGAAAGGCAATCTGGAAGAGATCTATTCAACTCTTTTTGACAGGATAATCAAGGGTAAAATACCTTCTGAAACCTGGCTCAGAGAAGACGAATTGGCCGAAGAGTTTCGGGTAAGCCGAACTCCTATACGCGAAGTTCTGAGGCTGCTCGAGCAGGATGATTTAATCGAAATCATTCCGAAACGGGGAGCTAAAGTATATCCTTTCACTGTTGATGATTTAGAAGATATTTTTGAAATTCGGCGGGTATTGGAGGGCCTTGCTCTCGAATACGCCGTCCCGTCCCTCAGTATTCATAAAATACTTGAAATCAAAGACTTAGTCGAAGATACAAAGCACATTGAGGATAATGTACAATTAGCGGAAGTAGATGCTACACTGCACCGTTATTTTATCGAATCTTCCAACCGGAGGCGACTCATAAATATGCTTAGTGAGCTCTCCCGTCTTCTCAGTTCATTTAGGGAATTAGGCTTTCTGGAGAAAGAAGTACGTGAGAGGACCTATGAAGAACATGTCGAACTTATAGATGCGCTCTATACGAGAGATGTGGACCGGGCAAAAAGAGCTTTAGAACTGCATATCCGCAACAGTAAGATTCGGGTCCTGCAGAATATCTATCATCGCGTAAAATAGAACATATTCGCATAAATTTAGTATACAATATCTAAAAAATATTGACAAAAATTTTGTTTTTTGACTAATATTGAATACGATATGCTGATTGTATTGAGGAGTAGTCAATGAAGCTGAAAAAGAAGGTGGCGGTAATTACCGGTACCGGTTCCGGTATTGGTAAAACCATTGCACACGCATTCGCTTCAGAAGGCGCGGCTGTTGTTTGTGCTTCCAGGCGGGCCGAAAACGGTGAACCGGCTGCTGCAGAAATAATAGAACAGGGCCATACGGCACGGTTTGTGTTGTGTGATGTGCGAATAGAAGAAGATGTTGAGCGATTGTTCGACATCGTAGAAAGGGAGTTCGGTCGGGTGGACATTCTGGTAAATAATGCCGGAGTCAATTTTGCCAAACCGTTCGAGGAAACAGAACCACATGAGTGGGACCACGTTATAAATACGGACCTGCGGGGAGCTTTCCTCTGCACCCGGTTAGCTGTAAAAAATATGCTCAAAACAGGCGGAGGAAGCATCATCAACATTACCTCGGTACATACCGTTGCCTCTCTCCCGGGTGCGGCCCCCTATGATGCTGCAAAATGGGGGATGGTCGGTTTCACCAAAGCGCTCGCAGTAGAGTACGCTTCCCGCCGTATTAGAGTAAATGCCCTCTCTCCCGGTTTGATAAACACACAGATCTGGACCGATATCCAAAACGCCGCCCCTGACCTACAGCAGTGCAACGCCTATTGGGAGGCGAATATCCCTGCCGGTAGGGTGGGCACTTCTGAGGAAGTTGCTCAGGCCGCCCTTTTCCTTGCCAGTGATGATGCGAGCTATATCACAGGTGCAAATCTTCTTGCCGACGGAGGAATGACTAGTCAGCTGGTAAGTCTCGCTCCTTACGAATCAAAACCGCTGGAAGGTAACTGAAATGGCCCTGCCGACTACCATGAGGGCGTTAAGAAAATTGAAATCTGGTCCCGGCGAGATACGGTTGACTATGGTCCCTGTCCCGGAGCCCGGGAGCGGAATGGTGCTGATACGGGTACAATACGCAGCGGTGTGTGCAACAGATATCCACCTCACGTATGACCGTTTTCCGAACTCTCCCCCCTTTACCCTTGGACACGAGTTTTCAGGAATCGTTGAAAAAACAGGACCGGATGTAATATCGGTTAGCGTTGGAGAGAGGGTCGTAAGTGAGAATAATCCCGGTGCATGCGGTACCTGCCCGGTATGCAGGAAGGGTTTTCCTAATCTGTGCCCGAATAAACGGGCCATGGGAATCCATTCGGACGGAGCTTTTGCGGAGTACCTTCTTCTTCCTGCTGAACTTCTTCATAATATACCGGACAGCATTGATTCGGCCGATGCCGCTCTGATGGAACCGGTAGCGGTCTCCATTCATACTTTGTCCTCAGAAGCTGCTGTCGAAGAAGGCGATGTGGTGGTGGTGCTCGGTCCCGGCGCGATCGGGCTGTTATGTGCCCAGATTGCCCGGGCAAAAGGAGCAAAGATGGTCATCGTTGCGGGGACCGGTACGGATGCGGACAATCGTCTTGTTCTTGCCGGAGATATGGGATTTGTGCCTGTCAATATCGAAAAGGACGATTTGCAAGCCGTCGTTGATGTTCACACTCGCGGGTTAGGTGCGGATATGGTAGTTGAGGCATCAGGAAGCGGTAATGCCGTCACGGGTATCAGTTCTCTCGTGAGGCGGGCAGGAAAAATAGCTGCAGTAGGAATAACCGGAAGAGAAACCGTCCCCCTACCTTGGGACCAATGGATTTCCAAAGGGATTTCAGCCCATTTTTCTTACAGTTCGGTCAAAAATGATTGGAAAGAGGGATTGCATCTTCTATCTGAGAAACGGATACAGACGGCACCTCTTATTTCCAACCGGTTCAGATTAGAGGAATGGGATAAGGCCTTTGATTCAGCGGAACATAGTGCAACCGTTCGGTCATTAATTGTCATTGGTGAGGAACATGAGCAGGGTTAACACCGATAAAAACGGCAGTCTTCATGCTGGAATACTCAGCTCCGGCCTGGGCCGGATCGACTGCAGCAAAGCCCGGGTCCTGCTGATCATCCCCGACAGCACACGAACCGTACCGGTGGAGTGGTTTTTCAAACAGATTTATTCAAAGCTTTCGCCTCGGGTACGTACTCTGGATGTAATGATTGCATTGGGTACTCATCGCCCTATGACTGAAAAAGAAATCAATCGTCATCTCGGTTTAACCGATGAGGAACGCCGAACAAGATACAAAGATGTGTCGATTTATAATCATCATTGGGACAGGCAGGATGAGCTCACTTCGTTGGGGACTATCGCAGGAAAAGAGATCGAGAAAATCAGCGAAGGACGGCTCAATGAATCGGTTGAGATAACGGTCAACAGCCGTGCCCTGCAGTATGACAGGATTGTTATCCTAAGCCCAGTTTTTCCTCATGAGCTGGTAGGGTTCTCCGGAGGATACAAGTATTTATTCCCGGGGATCAGCGGGTTTCCCATCATCGACAGTACCCACTGGCTGGCGGCCCTCAAGGGAAACTTAGAATCCATAGGTCGCCTTTCCACCCCAATGCGGAAAGTTATCCACCGGGCAGCTGAAATGTTCCCTGTCCCTGTAACGGCCGTGTGTACTGTAATTCGCGGCGGAGAGATAGACGGTATTTACGTCGGTGAAGTGATAGAGGCGTGGGAGAAGGCAGCTGCCCATTCCCAAAGCGTACACATCGAGGAAAAACCGCATCCTTTCCATTCGGTTTTGGCTCAAACCCCGAAGATGTATGACGACATGTGGACCGGGGGAAAAAGCATTTATAAGGCGGAACCGGTTGTCGAAGAAGGCGGGGAGCTTATCGTGTATGCGCCCCATATTACCTGCCTCTCCACTACTCATGAGCGGCATCTCCTTCAATGCGGATATCACTGTATTGATTATTTTATCGAGAATATGGAGAGGTTTTCCGAAATTCCCCGAATGGTGCTCGGAGTTGCCTCTTATATATACGGGAACGGCACCTATTCGGGAGGTGTAGAATGTCCTCGAATGAGGGTGAAGCTTGCTACCGGGATCCCGGAAGAGGTATGCGACAGAGTGGGGTTGGGATATGTGGACTACACGTCGATTAACCCTGAAAATTGGAAGAGAAGAGAAGATGAAGGGGTCCTCTTTGTTGAGAGGGCCGGTGAAACATTATACCGGTTGTGTTAGATATTGACAAAACAGTTTGTTATGTGAAAATGTGAACGTTCTCATATTTGTGTAAAGGAGTACCACATGAGTGAAAAAAGAGTAGTTGTCGTAACAGGAGCTGCCGGATTTATCGGTAAAGCAATTGTTACAAGTTTCTTAGAAGCGGGAGATTCTGTTATTGCATCTGATTATTCCGAGGAATTATTAAAAGAAGCATATCAGGATGAAATCAAGAGCAAAGCGGATTTGCAGTTCGAAGTTGCCGATATGAGTAAATCACAGGAAGTACGTGCGTTAGGAAAACGGCTAAAAAGTAAACATGAAAGAATCGATGTTCTTGTCAATAATGCGGGAGTTAATAAAAGGACCCCCATCGGTGAAGTGACTTCTGAAGAGTGGGATTATGTCGTAAATGTAAACTTGCGTGGCCCCTTTGAGCTTATCCAGGAACTCTTGGAAGTATTTATAGGACAAAAGAGCGGAAGGATTATTAACTTTTCTTCTTCAGCTGCTAAAGTAGGAGGTGATGTTGTAGGCATCCATTATACGGCAGCAAAAGCGGGGATTCTCGGAATGACTCTAAAGTATGCTAAGCATTTGGCACCTTATTCCGTAACGGTAAACTCCATACTTCCGGGACCAATTGATACCGCATTCCATGCAGAAACACCCGCTGAGCAGAAGAAAAAAATAGCAGGAATAATCCCGGTCGGTAGATGGGGACAGCCTGATGAGGTCGCAGCAGCGGTTTTTTTCCTTGCTTCAGAGAAAGCCGCTTTTATCACCGGTGAGAATTTAGATATAAACGGCGGCATTATAATGGATTAATGACTTTCCTGAAAAAAGGTGATTTTTCTAGAAAGTTTAGGAGTTTTGGCTAATTGATGTTATATAATTAATTGTAAAGTACATACTTAGCCAAAACTCCACTTTTGGTTATGGTGGTCTACTGGAAAAACTTCAGTTTTTTCAGTAGACTCATTAATCCATCACTAATACGGCTTTGCCAACATTTTTAGGATTATTAGCAAACTCAAATGCTTCCTGGGCTTTTTCCAAAGGAAACCGACCTGTAATCATTCTATCTAAATGGATATCGTTGGTAGTTAATGCGGTTACTATGTCCCAATAATAAGAAATCGGGTATACCCAGGAACCCATGAAGAGGATTTGTTTTCTAATCAAATCGGCAACATCAATGGTTTGTAAAAAGCGAAGAGGCCACATTCCCTTTCCTACAGTAACAATTCCTCCTTCCGGCGCTGTTAACCGGAGCGCTGCCTCCAAACCTGCTTCACTTCCGGTGGAGTCAAATACTCTCAGAACTGTTTCATTACCGCTTATTGATCGAAGTGATTCAGATAGATTTTGAAATGATGATCCATCCATGGCGGTAATCCCTATCTCTTTAGCATAATTGGTCCTGTCTTCCTTGGTATCGATTCCGATGGTTTTCCATCCCTGCCCTTGTGCTAATAAAGCTGCAGATAGCCCTACCGGGCCAAGGCCGAGAACGGCAAAATACCCCTCTCCTTCTATGATCCCTAATTTTCGTATTGCTGAATATGCAGTACCTGCCGCGCAGGCGATAATCGAGCCGTCTTCGTATGAAAGCGATTCGGGTATAATACAACAGTTACGTGCATCAGTTAATAACAATTCGGCGTCTGCACCGTGAACATGCCAGCCGTATGCACGTTTTTTCTCGCAAAGCATATAATTGCCCCGAAGGCAATGTTGGCAAAATCCGCAACCTCTGTAGTGATATACTGAGACACGCTGTCCAATCAAATCTTCCGAGACGCCGGTACCAATCTCTGCAACGATACCACTTGCCTCGTGCCCTATGACCAATCCTTGCCGTTCCCCGATTTCTTCCCATGTTTTTCTATACGCGTGAAGATCACTTCCACAAACTCCAGCTGTTTTTACTTTAACGACAACTTCACCAGGTCCGGGTTTTGGATCAGGGATTTCTCTTACTTCAATTTTTTCATTTCCCAATGGCACAACGCCTTTCATTACTAAATTCCTTCTAATAATTTTTTAATTCGGTTTTTCGCCTAGTTATATTAAACCGCAACGAGATAGTATTATCTTCATAG
>CAZKZZ010000107.1:0-3253 GCA_964557375.1 uncultured Spirochaetales bacterium
GCTCGCAGTGTAACTAAAAGTATGCCGACGACGATCCCCGCTATGCCGAGGATCCCCGGCAGAGAGAGCTCTTCTTTTAAAACGGTGCGGGAAAACAGTACCAGAACGATCAGGCCGAACCCTTCTAAGGGGGCGATCAGATGGACCGGAGCGAACAGAAGAGCCGCCCACTGGATAAAAACGGGAAGTGCGGTGAGCACAGTACCGAAAATCCAGATTCCCGAGTGCCGGCTCCTGAGAGTTCCGGCCCCTTTGATTCCTTCGACAGCAAGCTTCTGGATGCCCTTCCCGAAATAGAGCGACGTGTAAGAAATCAGCCCGGTTACGATTCCCAACAGGATATTTTGTCTAATCATGTCCCTGCAACCGGATTATATCACCGCTTTACCTGTGGTACAATGAAGGAATGGAGGACAGCAATGAAGAGTATCAAAAAACGTTTCCGTTCATACCACATAGGGATGCCGCCGGGGACTCTACTGGCAGCTGCGGACAGTGAGCGCATCGAAGTAAAGAAATCCTACTTCGAGTTCAACCGCGAAACGGTTGAGGAGAGAGAGCTTGCCAGGGACGAGCTTCCGCCCGCACTGGAAAGCAGACGGTCCGTTACCTGGCTCAACTATTCCGGTATCAACGATAGTGAACTCCTCGAGCAGCTGGGGGAAAAGCTCCGTATTCACCCCCTTGCACTCGAAGATATACAAAACCTCGATCACAGGCCGAAAATCGAGGAGCAAGACCCGTATCTTCTCATTATCTTTAAGATGCTCCGCTGGGCGGATGAAACCGAATCAATCGACACCGAACAGGTAAGCTTACTCTTGGGCAGGGATTATGTCGTTACGTTTCAGGAGCGGGAAGGAGACGTTTTTGATCCGATCAGGGAGAGGATTAGAAAAGGTACGGGGAGGGTGCGAAAGTCGGGAGCGGATTACCTCGCCTACGCCTTAATCGATACTGTAATCGATAACTACTATCTTATCATTGCGCATATCGAAGAAAAAATCGAGACGATGGAAGAAGCCATTCATGAAGGGAGCCAAGATTTTGATACCAAACGCCTCCATCATTTTAAAAGGCAGGCGATTCTTCTCCGCCGGGCGATATGGCCGCTGAGAGAGATGATATCCAACTGTCTTCGTGAAGATTATCCTCTTATCGGGAAAAAAACAAAACCGTTTTTAAAAGATGTCTACGATCACGTCCTTCAGGTTGCTGATTCCATCGAACTCATCCGGGAGCTCCTCGTACATCTTACCGACGCCTATAACGCACGAATAAGCAATTCCACGAATTCGGTCATGAGTATACTCACCATTATAGCGACCATATTCATTCCGCTCACTTTTATTGCCGGTATCTACGGAATGAACTTCACCTACATGCCGGAACTCACCTGGCGGTGGGGGTATTTTATTGTTCTCGGTGTCATGGGTCTGGTAGGGCTTCTAATGTATTTTCTATTCAAAAGAAGAAAGTGGTTATGACCCCGGACTGCACAAAAAACATATACAGACCGGTAGAACCGAGAATACTCAAGAAAGCGTTTCTTTTCCACAAATGAAGCAGGGCGGCAGCTGCCCCGGCCGTTAATTCCGGGACCCCGTGCGGTGCATCAATCCACCCCACATCACTAAAGCAGTACACAACGAGAATCACCATGACCATAGGGGGAATGTACGTCTCGATAAAACGGAGAAGCGGGGGAGGCTTTCGCTTGGAGAAGAAGAGAAAAGGGACCAAACGGGTAAAAAAGGTCACTCCCGCCATGATAATGATCGCGAAGACGATCCTCTCAACCGGGACCATTATCGATCCTCCCCCGTACAAATATCAAGATCACGATCGAAGCGACCAGCGAGATGATCAGCATATTGTCCGGTCCCAACAGCAGCGCCGCCGTAACGGATACGGCAAAAGCGATTACAAACGGCAGTCTCCTCCTGTGGGCTTTAGCTTGTTCGATCAGCAACACGACAAACAGGGCTGTGAGGGCGAAATCGAGGCCTTCAGTATTGAACGGTATGAGTCTCCCCGCAAAAAAACCGATCATAGTTGCCGTGAGCCAGTAGCTGTGATTGAGCAGGGAAAGAAAAAAGTAGAACGTTTTCTCGTCAGTGTTCTCCGGGACGGATATCGTTGTGAGAAGCGCGTAGGTCTCATCCGTCAAGGCAAAGATGAGATACGGTTTGTACGGTTCGGTACGCTCGAATTTCTCGATAAGAGAGAGACCGTATACCATGTGCCGAGCATTGACGAGAAGTGTTACCAGAGAGATTTCGGGGAGCCCGCTTCCGGCGGTGAGAAGACCTACTCCGATAAACTGACCCGCCCCTGCGTAAACGACTGCCGACATAAGCAGTGCCGACCACCAGGGAAACCGCGCCGCGGCTACCAGCAGCCCGAACGCGATGCCAATAGCAAGATAGCCTAAGAGGACCGGGACCGATGAGAGAAATGCCGGTTTGAGGGTCCTACTCAGGACGCATATCCTTGATATAGTCTTTTAACAGATCGCGGAGGGGATCGATCTCACGGGAAGAGTACCCGAGATGGAGATGCCTCCTCCACCCTTCAGCATATTGAAACTCACCGGTCATTTTCCCCATATTAGCGCATATCTCTTTCATCGAATCGAGATACGAATCGAATCCCTGAGTCTCATCGAGCCACTTCTTCTGGCTTTCATGGAATGCGAGCATTTCTGCCTTCTTCTCGATTACCGAAGTGATGTCCACTGCAAAATCAGGAACAATCGTGTTGCGGAGCATGTCCCGAAGCCCGTGGGGCATGCAGTGATACAGTACCACATCTTTCATGGTCGCTTTTGTCGGGGGGATGGTTTCCATAAACGGTATGCACCGCCCGAAAGCAGCGGTTACCGCTATGCGGCACGCCATCATGTGGTCTTCCATATAATCCTGGGGTGAGGCGAGAAGCAGGATGTCCGGTTCCACTTGCCGAATGACTGAGGCAACCTTTTTGATGTTTTCCGCGTTATAAAAGATTTCCAAATCATGTGCCACGCTGTCATGGAAAGCAGCTCCGAGAAAAGCCGCCGCACTTTGGGCCTCTTTTTTCCTTACTTCCGCCGTTTTTTCGGGGGGCATCTCGGTACTACCGAGATACCCGCTCGAGATGTTCATATAGTGCAGTTCGCATCCGGCATCTTTGAGCAGAAACATCGTCCCTGCCATGTTGAACTCGATATCATCCGGATGACAGTGTATTGCAAACACTTTCGTCGCCATGT
>CAZKZZ010000107.1:3353-13267 GCA_964557375.1 uncultured Spirochaetales bacterium
GCACAATTTAGTGCATTTCGCCTTCGCAGCTGCCGATACCGGCCCGGTAATAGTGAAAGTGGACATCGGGATGGTCCGCTAAGAGGGACATGGGTACCACCGAATCCGGTACTTTTTTTGATATCATCAATGCGGTAAGCCGGATCCCGAACTGGTTGTCGTGATGGCCCGGATGCCAGATAGAAACGCTCTTAGATTTCCAGGTCTCGACCGGTCCTACAGTCATCGCCTGGGTCGGCACACTGTGCACTTTCCCCCCACCGGAGGTGCGTGCGTTCTGAATCAATGTCATGGGATGGAGATCTACTACTCGGGCCCCCATCTTCCTGTACTCTTCCGGAGTCGGCGGATTGTCCGCATATTTTCCTTCCCGTTTGACGGGATCATTGAACGCCCAATGTTTTACTTCTCCCTGTCCGCCCTGCATGACCAGACATTTCGCCTGATCGTAGGATGCCGTATATTTATCAATCGAGTCGGCCTTCAAAAAATGGAGGTTTTTATCCGGCATTCGCAGCTTTTTATCGATCCGGTCGAAACACATCTCCATATCTGTTCGGGTAAAATTCAAAGGATGATCATAGGAAGCCTCTTTTCCGTCGATATACCACTCGTCCATGGCCCAGAAATGGCCGTTTCGCACATCGACTTCGAGATCATTGACAATCTGTGCTACCAACGGCAATTGCTCGGTCGGTCCGATCGGACCGCACAATCCGGTGGGATTGTCGGGTGTAGCCTGCCGCCACGCTTTGACATACTCCATCGCTTCTGCAGTGTAGAATGATTCCAGGGAATCGTAGAAATGGATGGTGAACCCGGGCCGGGCAAGCCCTGCTATATCATCCGCAGTCAGTTTCGCCGCATCCTGTAAGATTTCCTTATCCAGGGTGGTATAATCCCACCAATCTTTTGAGACAGTGCTGTACGGTCTAGCCATAATTCATTCTCCTTCTAAACAAAACTTATTTTATTGATAATTGTTTCTATTACAAAGCATTATTGACTATATTATCCAGTTTTTATACTCTCAATTTCGTTTTCCAATTTATACGGATATTTACCGGTCAATAACGATTCTATCGCCATTGCCGACGCACCGAATATTCCCGCATCCTCCCCTAAGGCGGACATCTCTATTTCCGGCATTTCGAAGGGAAGCAGTTCCCCGATCTTTCTTCGAATCGGCTCGAGGAACCCCCGCTTCACATCCGGGAAGGAACAGATATCCCCTCCGAATACGACTATCTCGGGGTTGAGTACGAGGATAAGATTTAACACTGTAATCGTAATAAGATTTATTCCTTCATCGACAATCCGCTTGCTTACCGGATCTCCTGCTAAAGCAGCTTCAAACACCATGACCGGGGTGATATCCTCACTTCTTCCGTAACATTGATCGAGCAGTACGGTCTGCTCTCCGGTCCTGACCGCGGCAACCGCCTTCTCCTTGAGGCTCTCGGTAGAAGCATATTTCTCCAAAAAGCCTTTATCACTCACATGAAAATTGAGGTTTTCAGGAGAAAGCACCGCATAACCGATCTCTCCGGCAGCACCGATTGCCCCCCGCAGGAGGTTGTTTTCGATGATGATCCCGGCCCCGATCCCGTTGCTCACATCGACGAACACGATATCCTTATACTCTTTTGCGATTCCGTACCGTTTTTCTGCTAAAGCACACAGTTTGACAGTATTTTCCACATAAACAGTGGCGCCTAAGTCCTCTTCCAAAAGCGATTTAAAATCCAAATTCTGCAGGTTTCTGTATAAAAAAGCAGCCACAACCGTTGCCCGCTCCACATCCGCAACCGCGGGGACACCGATACTGATCGCTTTGATCTCGGGAGCGTGTTTCACTTTCCGCCGAAATGCATTGATTTCATAGACCAAATCTCGCGTAATATCCTCGCTTTCAGAGAGTTTAGCCCCTAGGTGATGTTCTATCAGTTCCCCGTTAAAATTGAACAGGCCGATTCTCACTTCGTCCCCGATGAGATCCACGGCTATTACTGCTCCTTTTTCGAGGTTGATGGAAAACAGCTGAGCATACTTTCCGGATGAAGTTTTCACCTTTCCGGTTTCGATAACGTACCCTGTTTCCAAAAGCTGATCGATTGCCCTCGATACTGCCGGTGCACTTATTTTCAAATCTTTAGAAATCTGCGCACGGTAAGCCGGTCCGTACTGTCGCAAATAATTGAATATGACAGAAATATTGATAGTCATCTGAAAGTTTGCATTTGCTGTGCGCGATACATGCAGAGCTTTCATTTCACTTCTTCCAATTTCTCGCGTAACAGCGACACTCCTGCCCCAATCTCGCCTTTACGATCAGTTCCGGATTCACGTTCTACGACAATATGGCCGATGTAATCGATCGATTTCAATGCCTGCAGGTAGCTGCTTAAGTCCACATCACCCTTACCTAAGGGTTTTTCTTCAATATAGTCGCTTACCGGAAGCCGCTCGGAGGTGCCTTCCGCAAAAGCTCCGTATAATGCTTCCGGATCCGGTTTTTTGATCATTATCCCGTCTTTTGCATGAGCATGGACGATGAGGCCCTCGAGATTACGGACCGCACGGCCGGCTTCTTCGCCCTGGACCATAGCCAGATTTGCGGGATCAATATTTACTTTCAGATTATCTTCTCCCACATCTTCGATAAACTTTCTAAGTACAAGGGAAGGTTCTGCACCGGTTTCAATACCGTAGAAGACCCCTCTCTCTTTTCCATACGAGGCAATCTCCCGCATCGCCTCTACCATGGTTTTGTAGCGGGAATGGCCCGGGTCCGGGACCACACCGATATGACCGGTTACAACCGAAGTTTCGAGGAGGGCCGCCATGTCCATTATCTGTTTCGTTTTCTCGATCTTCTCTTTGTTCTCTTGGGGCCGCTCGAATCCGTGGCCCCCCAGCTCGCCGCAGAGGGCGGAGAGCTCGAGCCCGCTGCTTCGGATGATCTGTTTAAGCTGCTTCTGGTCCTGTTCCGGGATGATCCAGGGGGCGGTCCCTTCATAGACAGCGTAAAACTGTACTCCTTCGGCACCGAGACCTGCTGCTGTCTCTACTGCTTCGGTGAAAGGGAGAAGCAGACAGTCGAGCAGAACACCCACTTTAATCATATTCTGACCGGTACCTCTTTATTTTTTCGGGCCGATTCTATTTCGGTCCGGCACAGTTTTACCGATGCAGCTGCAGTATCAACGGTTACCTTGTCCGAAAGGGAGCCTTTTTCGATCCCTTCGACAAACTCCTCGAGTTCGTAGAAATAGCCGTCTTTTTCCGGAAGCGGTACCGCGTGCTTCTCTCCGCCTTCCGGAGCCACGGTGAGCACATCCGGTTTGGAGAAATCCATCTCTATTACCGCCTGCTCCAGAATGACAAAACAGCGCATATTGAATCCGTATGAAGAAGAACAGCTCCATCCGCTCGTAGACGTAACCGCTACATCGTCATAATTGTACACGGTAGTCAGGTGAGAGAAACTGCCATCTCCGGAGGGGACCCCGATAGAGCGTACTGATTTCGGAGCTCCGAACAGCCACAGAATGGTGTCGCTGTCGTGGATGTGCAGGTCCAGCGCGGCACTTCCGGACCGTTTTGAATCGAGAAGCCAGCCGTCCCACGCCCAGGTCGGCGTACTCGAGTAACGTGCAAACTCGGCGTAAGTGACCTTTCCGTATTTTCCCAAATCGATTATCTTTTTCAACTCCGTGTAGGCAGGCCAGAACCGCAGGCACTGCCCCACACTGAACAGTTTACCGCTCTTTTTAACTGCATCGGCAATCGCATCAGTCTCTTTTCCGTCCATAGCAAGCGGTTTTTCACAGAAAACATGGTACCCCGCTTCGAGAGCACGGACCGAATAGTTCCGGTGCATGTACGTCGGCAGGCAGATGTCCACGACATCGAACCCGCCCGCTTCGAGCATCTTGTTAAAATCGGTATATTTACCGGCGCTGCTGAGATCGATTTCTCCACCGGTCCCTTCTATATTTCCGCCGGCATCGAGTGTCGTTATGTTCATCGCTTCCTGTTCGATATCACAGAGGGCCGCAATTTCTACATTTTCGAGTTCGTTGTAAATACCTAAATGCATCTTTCCCATAAAACCGATGCCGGTAACCGCTACCTTTACCATCCCGCTACACCTCCCCGTACATTTTTTCGATAAGCTTCATCGACGCAATTCCTTTCTCCGCCGCTCCAAGGGTCGGAGGAACGTACTCCACGCCGAATTGGCCGTTGTATCCGACCCGCTTGAATGCCTGGAGCACTGAGACAAAATCGACATCTCCCGCGAGCAGGTCGACAAATCCGTCCAAGTTTCCGACCCCGACGCGAAAATCTTTCATGTGGACCGCGAAGATACGCTCACCGAGAATATCGATCCAATGTTCGGGATGTCCGTAGAGCATACAGTTGCCCACATCGAAGTATGAACCGACATAGGGGGAATCGAAACTGTCGATAAAGTTTTTCATCTCTAAGGGGCTCAACAGAAACCGGTTCCACACATTTTCGATCCCGATACGCACCCCGGTTTGTTCCGCAGTAGGGAGAATTTCCCGCATAGACTCTCTAGCCCATTCGTCCACCTTATCGTATGGCTGCGGTGTGAAATCGGGGACAAACACAGCAGAAACCATGCCGGGAAGGTAGAGGATTGTCTCCGCACCGAGCCACGAAGCGATGGTGAGCACCTGTTTTGTGTTCTCACAGGCCCTCCGTCTTACCGCTGCGTCCGGGTCGGTAGGGGAAGCACCCCAGGCAAGTCCGCTGGCAACAGTGATTATTTTGATTCCGATATCATCCGCCGCCTTGCGAAACGCCTCGACATCTCCCTGACTCGTAGAAAGTGCAAGCGGTGAACCCTCGCCGTCCACTGTCGGCTCGAAGCTGTCGTATCCTAAGTCCCGGGCATACTTCATTGCGTCGATTAAGGGAAAAGGATTGCCGTTCCTATCCGGGGGGAAGGCCCAGTAATTGATGCCTTTTATCATTTTCTTGTTCCTCGATAATAAAGAGTATTCCGCGTAACCTCGGTTATGCTTTTACCGCTCCCGCAGCAAGGCCCGCTACAAGCCGCTTTTCAATAATGTAGAACAACACAAGTACCGGGATAATTGCCCAGAAAGCTGCAGCGGAGAGCAGTTCCCACTGTGTGGTCCAGCGCCCCAAGAACTGGTACAGCCCCAGTGTCAGCGGCATCAAATTGTGGGATTTGATGAAAACGAGGGGAAAGAGAAACTCGTTCCAGGCCCAGATAAAAGTGTAGATCATTGCAGTTACCAGTCCGGGCCCTGCAATGGGGATCATAATCCGCCAAATGGACTGCACTCGGTTGCAGCCGTCGATCATGGCGGACTCCTCTATCTCTACCGGAATCGAGCGGAAATACCCGGTCATCATCCATATGGTGAAGGTCATCGTAAATACCGTGTTTGCCAAGATCAAACTGCCCCAGGTATCGATAAGCCCCATACCGATGAATATCTTGAAAAGGGAAATGACAATGACCACCGGGGAGAACATCTGTATCGATAGGAACATGTAGAGCATGATCTTCCGCCCCAAGAAACGGAGCCGGGCCACGGCATAGGCGGCAGGCACACTGATTACGATATTGAGCAACATCGTCCCGAGTGCTACGACGAAACTGGCCCTGAAAAACATGGCCAAATTATATTCACCCCACACGTTTAACATGTTCTTGAAGGTAAAATCTTTCGGTATCCAATACGGCGGACTTACATAGATTTCCGTACTTGCACGGAGCATGGTAGTAATCATAATAAAAAACGGAAACAGCATGACGAACAACAGAATGATAGTCACCACAATTGCCAGACGTTTACCTTTTTCTCTCCATTTTAGCTTTCCAAACATTATTCGCTCTCCCCTTTGAAGTACAACCGTGCGTAGAGAATACTGACCGTCATAAGAATAATGAATGTGACAACCGCCATAACCGACGCCTTGCTGAACTTAAGCCATTCGAAGGCGTTTTTATATACCCCTGTAATGAGGATGTCGGTGGTCCCGGCAGGTCCTCCTCTTGTTAGAATGTAGATTGTATTAAAATCGTTGAATGTCCACAGTGCGGAGAGCAATGTGGCTACAATGATGATGTGAGCTATACCGGGCAGGGTGATATAAGTAAACTTTTGAAAATGGTTTACTCCGTCTATATAAGCCGACTCATACAAATCTTCGGAAATCGCCTGCATCCCCGCTAAGAAAATTAATGCCATAAACGGAATTCCTATCCAAATATCGACCCACAAGGTGGACCCGAAAGCGAGAAGCGGTCTTCCCAGCCAGGCGGGAGATTCCTCCAAAATACCCAGTTTTATCAATGTATGGCTCAGCAGGCCGAACTCCTGGTCGTATACCCAGGTCCACAGAATTGCGCTGATCGGCACAGATGAGGCCCACGGAGCGATGAAGAGCATCCGGGCGAACTTTCTGCCCCGGTATTTGTAGTTCAGGATCAAGGCGATAATCATACCGAAAATCGTTTTAACCGCTACTCCCATTACCGTCCAGATTCCGGAACGTCCTGTAATCCTCCAAAACTCAACATCTTTGAACGTATTAATAAAGTTTTGAAGGAAAACGAACTCCTGAATATGTCCGATCTTATTGGTTTTAAAGAGACTCATAGCGAAAACATAGATGATCGGATAAAACATAAAAAAGGCCAAAAACGCGAGGGCGGGAAGCATGAGAAGATACGCAAGCTTGGCCTCTCTCGTCCAGAATCTCTGTCTAAAAGTCAATCGGTAATCTGCCACGTTACTATCCACCTTAAGGAATAAGTTAAGATAAATGCGGCTGAGGCACGCCGGAATAGACCGAAATGCTGCTCAGCCGCAGGTTTTTCACATAGCCATAGAGACTATTACATACCTCTTAAGCTGTCGATCTTATCAGCAGCATCTTGGGCGGCCTCTTCCGGGGTCTTTCTCTCTAAGAGAACTTCGGAAGTCATGTCTTCGATAATATCGGAGTACTCCGCCCAGCCTTCGATAAGCGGCCACGGCTTGGCATGCTCAGCTGCTTTGTTGAGCGTATCATAGAGCGGGTTCTTGAACTGTTCCATTTTTGCCGCGGATTTAGTAATCGGCGGGAACCCGACCAGCTCGTCGAACTGTGCTTTCCATTCGTCCTGATAGAAGAAGTCGATAAACTTCCCTGCTTCTTCTAAGGCAGGAGCATCGGAGAAGAACGCAATCGAGTCTGTGATGATCAATGGCGCGGGATCGTGCCCTTCAAACGGCGGAATCTGGGCGTAGGTTACCGGGAAGTCGGCCCCTGCTTGTTCCATGGCCGATTTTACCCAGGCACCGATCATAACGTAACCGGCTTTGCCGCTGTAGAATACGGGGTGAGAGTCCATTCTCGCCTGAGAGAGGAACCCTTTCTGTACGACCTCGTCTTCTAAGGCGAGTTGTTTCATAAACTCGAGTGCCTTTACACCGGCGTCGGAGCCGAGCAGACACTTTCCGTACGAACCGTCCGATTTGGTTTCGAAGAAATCTCCGCCTGCGGAATAGAAGTAGTAGGCGAAATCTGTTGCTTCGGTGTCTTTTTTACCCGGCAGGATAATACCGTACGCATCGGGATGCTCTTCTTCGAGCTCGATTGCGGCTTCGCGCATCTCTTCCATGGTCTCAGGAACAACGTCGGTGAGATCGTTGTTGATGGTGAGGATTCGGGCCCCTGCTACAAGGGGCAGCCCCATCAGCTCACCGCCAATCATTGCCTCTTTTGCTCCGTCGAAGATATTGTTCAGAGTGCTGTCACTGACGTACATGTCGACCGGATCTACAGCATCCATGGACATGAACTCTAAGAGCCATCTGGTTCCGATTACGGAGAGTTCGGGCGGGTCCCCACCGGCCAATGAGGTGGTGATTTTATCATTCATCTGGTCCCATGCGATCGGCACGATATCGACACCGATATCGGGATATTCATCCATGAACGCGTTTTCCAGGTTCTTACGATACTCTTCCGTCAAACCGTCATACAACGCCCAGAAAAACGTTACATTCGCTTTCCCCGCCTTTTTTTCCTGTCCGCCTTCTGCAAAGGCGAAGGAGGCGAGAAGTGCCAGCACAACTACGAGAATTACCAATTTTTTCATAATATTGGTACCTCCACTTTAAAATGATTATGGTTTTTAAAACCATGAAAGAGGCCATACCGGCCCCTTTTGGGTGTTCCCCTTTTTTCGTTCTATTTACCGCCGCGTATCCGATTTTCAGTGCCGGATATTGTCTGCCGAAACGTTCAAAACAGATAACGTACAGTAAATAACTACCTCTAGTATAGTACATCGTTCTTTGTTGTCAAGAGCAAATTCGGGCTAATTCAGAGTCTGTACAATTTTATCCCGGAGCGTTACTATAGAAGCGTATTTACACACACGGTAAAGAGAAGAAAGGAGTAGGAGATGGAGCAGTCTTTACGGAAGGGGCATATTGTTCATGATATTCGTGACACCGGTAAAAAAGACCTCTATTTTGTCGCCATCGATGTGGGGGCCGGGCAAGGGACCCGTATTGCACTATTTCAAAACAATTCTGAAAACAAGATAGCGGAAACGCAGGTCAAATTAATCGATTACGGAGACACCTACCAAAGCTTTCTTTCTATTCTTACCGAAACGGTCTCGAAGTTTCTCCGCCAAAACGGTATCTCGGAACATCAGCTCACCGCGATCGGAATAGCCACTCCCGGAATTCTCAGATCGGACGGCGGTTTTCAGATGGTACATAACCTGCCCCATTTTATTGACCATAATCTGCGCAAGGACCTCTGTGACCATTTTAACGTACCGGTCGGCATCGAAAATGACGCTAACGCGGGCGGGCTGGCGGAGTGGAGTGTCTTGAGAATAGAACTGCTGTACTGGGTGTTCGGCGGCGGCTGGGGAGGCGCGTGGATATCCAAATCCGGCCAGGTCCGGTTTCCGGTCCGGGACTGGAACGGAGATGACGCCTCACTCCACTACACAAATGAACCCGGATTTTCTATTCCGTTGGACAAAATTATACTGAAAAGCCTTTTCAACGAAGTAAATGCATCTTACGAGCGGCTCGAGCGGGTCCTGCTCGAGGATTTTAAACCGAAGGACGGTAAAATTTTGGGTCCCTGCGGAGATGAGGAGACGATCCGCGCGGAGCTGATCCTCTCGGGACCGGGACGGTGCAGACTGTTTCGCGCCGTTGTGGGTGATGATGACTTCTATGAGCGGTTTTTGGATATCCATGAAACAAAACAGATGAGCGACCCGGCCGTAGCAGGACAGTACATCAGCAAACTCTCTTCCATGCGGGTCGAAGCTGCTATAAACACGGACCGGCTCTACGGGAAAATCCTGGCAACAGCGACGAGGACCATGATAAAATCGGCAGAACAGCAGGGTATGCCCGAGGGAATCCCGATCTGTCTTGGGGGGAAGCCGAGCTATGCCCTCCCCTATTTCGGCCCGTCAGCCCAGCGTGTCTTGGGGAAATACGGTATGATGAATTACCTCCGTCCCTCGATCATTGACGAACGGGGGAGCAATGCAAACTTGGTAGGGGCTTCCGTCGTGGCAATGCAGGCGTATCACGCCTCTCTTGCTAAAGAGACGGTGTGAAAAAACCTTCTTCCATTAACAAGTCCGCGGTCCACATTGCCGCACACGCAATGACGGTGGTGCACTTGTCGGTATGCGCCCCCGCCTCCTCGAACTCCACCCGTACAGGTTTGGTCCTGAGGATGTAGGCCCGGCCGAATATTTCTTCGTGGATGTCTTTGCAGGTCACATTTCCGTAGGTCTCCATGTACCGGTCCCGCAGTTTTTGGGCCATCTCGAACGATTTATACTGGGCCTCTTTGTCCCCGTCGATGTGCTC
>CAZKZZ010000108.1:0-13223 GCA_964557375.1 uncultured Spirochaetales bacterium
AGAGTGGTCATGATCGGATACCGCCTTGTTTTTGAATACCAGTTCCCCGCCCAGGGTTCGGTAAAATGATAATCGAGTTTGTTTCGTATTCTCTCAGGATAGTGTGCCGAAAAATTGATGGTAAGCGCAAGGGTCGGATCAATTGCCGAAACCGTCTTCCGTATTTCGTTGAGAAACTCTTCCGCCCTGTCGTCGAGGTACCGTATTATCGTGCTGAGATGCTCCTTCAATCCTTCTTCCGTTTCCGGCAGGTCGAAACCATTCCGTTCCTGAAAATCGCGTCTGCAGGTATCGCAGTAACAGAGCGACTTGCCGAAAATGTCGAAGAAGAAACTGTCGGGGCGATACTGTTGTACAATTTCCCGTATCTGACCGATAGCGTAGTCTCGATAGGCGGTGATGTAGCAGGGCATGCGCCATTTTGCGGTCGTACTCTCGCAGCGAAGGGGCGTTCCGTCCGCTTTTAGGATCGACCATTCCGGATGCATCTGAGGGGCAAGATTATCATATTCGATGCAGTAATATGCGTTGAACTCGATACCGAGCTTTCTCAGAATATCAACCTGTTCACAGACCCAGTCTCGATCAAGAGAAGGATGCCGAACACCGACAGCCGTGTTATAATAGGAGTATCCCCAGTGGTCCTTACAGTAGAGCATCAGGGTATTGATGTTTGCCGTCTTGTAGAATTGCTCGTATTCACGGATATCAAGGTTATCGAACGTAACAGCCGGAGGTGGTGGAGAATGATGGTCGACAAGATATCCACGCCAGGTTTTTTTGTATAAATCGGACACACAATTCTCCCTCAATTTTTATGATAAATATGATAAACCCTTTTTAGGAAATATAAATATCAAAAAAGGATAAATTATTTGCAATTTCGGCAATTTCTGTTATTATCTTGTTATGAAGAATCTCATTTCCATATATGGGCATGGGTTTTATGAGAATTACGGACGACACTGCGTTTCGGTGAGTCATGCCCTCTCCTATCTCCTCGATAGGAATCCCTCGAATAAACTCCATTTTCACCCGGAGTATGAGTTCAATTTAGTAGTTTCGGGTTCGGGTAAATACTACGACGAGGGGCGTTCATATACTCTCTCGGCTGGTGATATCTTCGTCTCGAACCCGAACAAAATCCACGAAATCTCCTCGCTCGAAACAAAGGATCTTCAAATCCTCTGGACCAATGTAACGATCGAAAATCTCCAAATCCCCGTAACTGATAGTTACGAAGACCAGTTGATTGCTGCTTTTTTGGAAAACCATGCAATTTTTCAGAAAAAAAATTCACAGCTTCTCCATTTTTATCCCCAATTCAAACGACTCTCCTCCTCACCACTGGAGTTCAGATTGAGCGGGAAACTGCTTATCAAGAGTTTTTTCTTCAGCTTCCTCGAGATACTAACAAAGAAAAAGCCATCATTTCGATATCCGGAAAGCGAAATAAACAATATCCCTGCCGACACAATCAACAAGGCCCACGACTTCATCATCAACAATCTCACAATTCCTATTTCCGTAAGTGATGTGGCCGGGGCCGTGGGATGTACGGAGCGGAACCTGCGATACACGTTTCGAAAGCACCTAAACTGTACGGTCATCGCTTATATCCAGAATCGAAAGTATGAATATGCTTGTCACCTGTTGAGACTGGGGCTTCAAGTACAGGAAGTCTCCCAGCACCTTGGAATCGAAAACCCTTCCCTTTTTTCGCGATCGTTCAAAAAAAGAATGGGACTCTCTCCCATGCAATACATAAAAAAGCAATACCGCAACCACGACCACGCACCTATTTACCAATAGAGAGAAGAGAGGAAGGTCCCGGATTCATGTTACTCAGTAAAAAGGAAAAGATGAATCAGATCGGTTGTTGCATAAGAGGTTCAGTTTTTGAAAATCTGGGGAGATTGGAAAAGCTGAAACTTTTTCGGGGAGATGCCGTAAATCTTCTTGAATAGACGGCTGAACTGGGCCGGGTCTTCGATGTTGATATAATCACTTACCTCCTGAACGCTTAACCTCATTTTCAACAGATGGGCGGCGTATTGCATCTTCTTCTCGTTGATAACCTCTTTTACCGTCTTGTTCAGCAAGTTCTTGAAGACGTGTCGCAAATTGCGCTCGGAGGTGCAGGCGGCATGGGCAACATCTCCTACTGAAAAAGACTCGCGGATATTGTCTATAATGAACTTATTCGCCAGATGGAGAATCGTCTCCGGTTTCCGCCGAACAGGATTGAGGTAGTAAAGAGGTTCCTTCGTTACAATTTCCATCTGTTCATAGACGAGGTTCCTTGTTGCCAGGTAAGAACCGTATATCCTCGGTTTTCGTTCTGCTGTGGTTGTTGCGAGGAGCGGTATGTAATGGAGGAGGTGTTTTTGGTTGGCTACAAAACACTCAAAATCGTTCAGGAAACTGTCGATCAAGGTGTCCTCGTAGCGTCCCGATAGAGGAAGATGGCTTCGCTCTATGTAGACGTTAAACCAGAGTATCTGGAGGTCTTTTGTCCGATTCGATGCAATTTCATGGATAATTCCCGGAGCAGAGATAAATATATCTCCCCGTTTTAGCGGGTAGGTTGTATTGTACTGATAGTAGGTCCCGGTGCCGGAAAGCACGATGTTGAACTCATACTCGTCGGCATGCTGATGGAGTCGGTTTGAAGGATTGATGTCGAGGACATATGAGTGCGCCTCACTTACGGTAATGTGATGTTTACCTACCGTCTCCTCGAATTTTGTACCGGAAATTGCGATAATATTTTCCATCATTGTGCTTGTAATTGGTTCTTCTTGCCGAATTTATCAAAATTTTTTCCTTTTTAAACATTCAAAAAGTAATATTCATTCACTATTATAGGCGTATGACTTCCAAAGAGCGAGTACAATCTGCATTGAAAAGAGAGCCCATCGACAGAATTCCCGCAGATTGTGCCGTCGTCCCCGGAGCCGAAAAAAAATTACTCGACTATTTTCAATGTTCGACGGTTGACGAACTGTACGACACTCTTCATATAGATATGCGGTATATAGTCCCCGATTATCGGGGGCCGCGACTAAATGAATATTATACAAACGATGGGATTTTAGTCAAAGAGAGCGTGTTCGGATATCGGAAAAAATATGTTTGGAACGGCTTCGAGTACAACGATATCGTGTGCCATTTGCCGCTGAATGCTGCCGAAAATGTTGATGATATTCTCGAATTCGAGTGGCCCGATCCCGACTGGTACGATTACTCCACGATAGAACAGTATGTGGAGAACAATCCGGACATTGCGGTCCTGGTAGGGAATGCCGGCGTCTACCAGTTCGGGACCTTCTTGCGGTCTACCGAAAAACTGTACATGGATATGGTCCTGAACCCGGACTTAGCGATGGCACTGTTCAATGGTCTAGTCGATTACGAATACGAATACTATAAACGCATTCTCGAAGCTGGAAAAGGGAAGATCGACATCCTCCGCATATTCGACGACTACGGCACCCAGAATTCATTACAGTTCAGCGTCGGGATGTGGCGTCAATTTTTCGCAGAGAATACGAAGCGATTGGTGGATCTGGCCCATTTCTACGGTGCCCGCTTTATGCAGCACAGTTGTGGATATATAGTTCCGCTCGTACCGGAATTCATCACGTGCGGCGTCGATATACTGGACCCTATTCAGGTACTACCCGAACAGAATCTCGACATAATGAATCAGAAGTATGGAAAGGAAATCATCTTCCATGGCGGCATAGACACCCAGCATCTCTTGCCTCATGGAAATCCGGAAGAAATCCGGAATACCATAAAAAAAATCACGCGGATGTTCGAAGAAGAGGGCGGTTACATCTTGTGCACCAGCCAGGACATCCAGGGAGACGTCCCTCCCGAAAACGTTGAAGCCTTATATGACCTGAGTATCAGGTAATACATATTCTAAAGAGGAGTTTAGTATGCAAAAAAAAGGAACACTTTTCATCACGGTTATGGTGCTTTTCTTTTTCTTTGTCTCACTTTCTCTTTTTGCGGGAGGCCGACAAGAAGACACCTCAAAAGAGAAAGGGAACACTACTGCAGTTAGAGAAAAAGAGGTCAATCTAACCTTTGTCGAGACCCAGCCGACCGAGTACAAAACGAAATTGACGAAAGACATAATCGGTGAGTTCGAGGGTAAGAACCCCGCTATAAAAGTGGAGTTTCAGAGCATGCCCAATACTGAAGCAAAGAGCAAGCTTCTCGTTATGGCCGCCGGGGGGACGCTTCCCGACGTAATCGAGATGAACGATTCATGGCTCGGGCCTCTGGGAGCAGGTGGGCATCTGCTGGACATGGAACCCTATGTTGACCAATGGGAACATAAGGACAATCTGGTTGATGCCGTGTTTGCACTTGGAAAATCTCTCCACGATAAGATGTACTGGATACCGTACGGACTTTGGGGTGTTGCTGTCTATTACAACACTAGTATGCTCGAAGAAGCAGGAGTGGAACCTCCGACAACAATGGAAGAGTTCCATCAAGTAGGTTCGGCTATTACAAACGAAGACGAAGGGCAGTATGGCTACGCGTTCCGGGGTGGTGTCTACGGTGGGACTCATGCTGTCATGTGGATGCTCGGACATGTCGGTCAGCCTGATTACTTTGACGAAAACGGAAACTGTGTCTTCGATACCCCGAAAGCGATCGAAGGGCTGGAAGCCTATAATCGGCTTTATCAGGAGGTCTCTCCTCCAGACTCAACAAACTGGGGTTTTTCCGAATGTGTGGACTCGTTTACCTCCGGCGTAACAGGCCTCCTCATCCAGAGCAACGAGGTTGTTCAGATCTGCAACGAGAAAATGGGGGAAGGAGAATTCGATACCACCCTCCTGCCTACAGGCCCGTCGGGCAACGCTTACGATACCAGTGGTCAAACCGGATATGCTATGGCTGCAAACTCCGAGAACAAAGACGAGGCATGGGAGTTAGTTTCGTATCTCAACGCTCCGGAGATAAATCTCCGTTACTGCAAAGCCCTTGGTTTCTCTCCCATTTTCAAAAGCATAGAAGACCCTGCGTTTACTCAGGGACCGATCAAAGTGTACCATGACCAGCTTCAGAGTAAAAACCATTTCTATGCAAAAAACCCGTCCTACCTCGAAGAGTGGTCGGAGTTCATTGTCGACCTTGCAACTGCTGAAGGACAGGAGATGATTCTCGGAAAGCAGACACCGGCGGAAACCGCCCGGGCATGGGCCGATTTTCTTGACGAAGCGTACAATCGGTGGAAATCAGGACAATAACACATAAGCTACAGAGGCTCCCGTCTTCAACGGGGGCCTCTCATTATCAACAGGAAAACACAGAGTTCATGAATCACCAAAACAAACGGTCATACATACCGCTTCTCTATTTACTGCCCGTCTTGACGGTTGTGCTCTTTTTCTATGGGTTTCCGTTTATCAAAAACATCCACTCTTCCTTTGTGGAATACAGCCTGGTCCATCCGGATGAGACCCCATTCAATCATTTTGAGAACTATAAGGAGATGTTTGCAGACGACATTTTCTATTACTCCCTCAAGAACACGATCATATGGGTTGTCATCTCGATCATCCCCCAGCTCGTGCTGGGCATGATGCTTGCCCTTCTGCTGTGGAAACGATTTATAGGCAGAGGCCCGTATCAATCCATCATTTTTCTCCCTTGGGCCTTTTCCGGGTTTCTTATCGGGATCATGTTTCGCTGGATGTTTAACGCTCAATTCGGTGTGATAAACGATGTGATGATGAAACTCTCCCTTATCAAGGAGGGTATCCCCTTTCTGGCCAGACCGGAAACGTCGCTCATCGGCCCGATTGTCGCCCTCATCTGGTACGGCATTCCTTTCTTCGCGATCATGCTCCTGGCGGCCCTTCAGAGCATCCCCACCGATATTTTCGAAGCGGCCATCATAGACGGTGCCGGACGTTGGGCGAGGTTCTGGCGGATTACGATCCCCTTCATCAAGCCCACCCTTATCACGACCGTTCTCCTCCGTACGGTCTGGATTTTCAATTCGGGTGACATTATTTACGTTATGACAAACGGCGGGCCTGCGAACAGCTCTCATATCTTGGCTACCTACCTGTTTCAAAAGGCATATTCTGCCTTCGATTTCGGTTATGCGTCCGCGATTGCCATGGTAATTATCGCCTTTTTGCTGATTTACACACTTATTTATCTTACGGCGACAAAATTTGAATCTGCAGGAGATTTCTGATGAACCGAAAAACACTTCCCGGAACCATTGGAAAAGCGATCGCCCTGTTTCTGTTCTTTATAGTTATAATGTTCCCCATTTACTGGCTCTATGTCACCTCGTTTAAACCGGCGGAAGAGACTGTTTCGAAACCGGTCCGGTACTGGCCCGAGCATGTTACTCTGGAAAATTATGTCTTCGTTTTGGCCAATACGAAGTTTCCCTATTTTTTCTTTAACAGCATCCTTGTGGCCGTCGTAACCGGCACGGCCACGGTCTTTCTTTCAATATTTGCCGGATACAGCCTTTCACGATTTCAATTCAGGGGGAAACAACTGACGCTTGTTCTTTTTCTCGCCACACAGATGATTCCGGTTATCATATTGATTGTCCCTCTCTTTATCCTTTTTCGGGATCTACTCCTGTTGAATACCCTCATTAGTTTGATGATCGTCTATACCGTTATTGCCCTTCCGTTTTGTACGTTGATGATCACCGGTTTTTTCCGGAGGATACCGGTGAGCCTGGAAGAGTCGGCCATGATCGACGGCTGTACCAGGTTCGGAAGTATATTCCGTGTGATCGTACCGGTGATGCTTCCCGGTATTGTGGCTACATTTGTATTTGCCTTCTTGGCTGCATGGAACGAGTTCTTTTTCGCCATCATGTTTATCAATACCGAGATCAAGAAAACCATCCCCGTCGGTATAAGCATGTTTATTCAGAAAGTCAATGTTAACTGGGGGATGATGACCGCTTCCGCAGGCATGGCCCTGTTGCCGGCCGCCTTCCTCTTCATGCTGATACAGAAGTACATCATCGCCGGTCTGACCGAAGGATCGGTAAAAGGGTAATACGGACAAGCATAATATGTCGGACAAATATAAACACACCTGGAAAAGCTATTTGGTTGACCACCACTCTCCAGACATCCCTTCGGTGCCGCTAAACCGCTTTGATCCTGACGAATATGAACGGTTTTATCTGACTGCAGGAATAGATTCGCTCCTGGTGTACTGCAAAGATCACTGGGGGACCTGCTATTACGATACAAAAATAGGTAAAAAGCACACTGGTGTGAAAACGGATTGGGTCGCAAGAATATCGAACATCCTCAGGAAGCATGATTATGAGTTTGTTGCATATTATTCGGTCGAATACGACAACTACGCTGCAGCAACACATCCCGAATGGAGGGCCGTCACCGACACAGGGAATCCTCTTAGAAGGGATGATCCCTACGGTAAATGGTGGGTGTGCTGTTATGAAACGGACTATCGCCGATATGTTTTGCAACAGCTCGAGGAGATCGTGGGAGGGTATCACCCGGACAGTCTTTTTCTCGATATAGCCGGTCCTTCGCTTTGTTACTGCTATTCGTGTCGAAGTCAATTCAGGGAGCAGAACGGTTACGAACTTCCGTCTCCCACGGATCTTTCGATGTCGAAAAAACTCGATGTTTTTCGATTTCTTCAGGGGAGGATCAAACGGTTTCTGACCGAAGTAAGAAACAGGGTGAAAGCCATCGATCCATCTCTCGCCCTGACGATCAACTTTTCGAACCACTATTCAGCCGATATCCAGCAGCTTACCGATTATCAATCATCCGAGCCGTGGTGCGGAAACTGGATCAGCGGCGCATATACGCGCAACTTGAGCACGAGCGGTTATGTCCAATTAGGTCCAGGAGAAGAATCGCGCATATACGATTACAAACACCCGAACTACTATATCCTCGATGCCGCGGAGATCAGTGCCCGGAATTGTAAAATGAATAAATACAGCGGATCGCAGCACCCCGACGGGACCCTTGAGTTCAAAGAGGCGGAGCTGATCGGCGCAGGATATCGGGAACTCTCTGCTTACCAAGATTTTCTGCTCGATCGTGAACCGATTGCTGATCTCTGGATCCTTCATTCCGAGGTCTCCGAGCTCATCGGTACCGACGGGGTAATTCCCGATTCGATCCTCCGGATGAAAAAGGGGAACAGCCACAAAGAAGCCATACGAGGAGCGATGGAACTGCTCGATTACACAAAAGTATCATGGAAAATTATCGAGGAAGAGCACCTCCCGGCGCTCCTTTCAGAGCGCTGTTTCGCAGAGCTGCCTGCAGCACTGATCGCTCCGGAGATTTACTCCATCGACGACGAGACACTCTCCGCCATAAAGCGGTTCGTTGAAGGGGGAGGAACGCTCTTCGTTGACGGATTGTCGGGACTCTACACACGGAAGGGGGTCTTCCGGGGACCCGATTCCTCAGCTTCTGCAGCCCTAATCCAAGAACTGACCGGCACGCAATATATCGACGAGAACAGGGCTTTCTACGGCAATGAGTGGGGCAGTTATCTCCGTTTTACCGACGTTATGGATGCGCTCTATCCTTTTTCACTGAACGGGACACCACCCACAAGTAACGTATGGTATCGGTTTCGGAAGACGGCGGGAACGGTAGTGGCTTATCATACCGAACCTGCCGTTGCCGTGACCGACGATCAGTGGGTCAACTGGTGGAGCCCACCTCCCTCCCGGAACACCGAGTGGCCAGCCATCATTCTACACAGAATCGGAAAAGGGAATGTTCTTTTTTTCAGCTTTCCCTACTTCAGAATGAATATAGCCGACTTTACATGGAGCAGATCGTTTTTTTCAGAATTGGTGCGCGCAACCGTAAACCATAAACGAATCCGGCTTCGGGCGGAGACTGAATACAGAGAAAATATCGCAGTTTCCTACTACCAGCGTCCACGGAGGAAGGAGATCATCATCCATGTTCTGAATAGTCTCCTCCGTTCGACCGGCGGGAAAACGATTTCTCTCCCTGCCGGTGAACTTTTCCTTTCGAACAGCTGGAAGCGGTACAAGGAGGCCTCTCTCGTCTATCCCGAGAAAAGGCCTCTTTCCATACAACATCACGGTGAGCAGAGTATTATCGTTCTACCTCCCTGCGATCTTCACTACATTATCCGGATTGCCTACGAAAATAGGGAATGAAGATATGATAAAGTATGACGGTAAGGAGGTATCAGCATGTCATATGAAAGCGGAATGGCAGCATTTCAAATGCAGATGACGGACACCATACCGCGTACCGAGTATTCCGTCCATAAACACTGGTCTCTTCTCAGAGAAGTCACCGGAATAGACACTTCGATAACCGAAAACCGCCCAAAAGCCCAGCAGGCTTTTATTCGGGCATGGGACTACGGCTTTTTCTGGACTACCTACGTGGACAAGAGATTTTTCGCGCGCAACGGCGGAAGATACACAACAATGGGCCATGCGCTCTATTCGGAATCACAGGAAGGAGATTCGGACTATGACGATACAATACAACAACCGTTCTCCGGTCCGGAAGAGGTGTTCTCGCTCGATCCGTTCGAAGAGTTCGGCGAATTCGATCGGCCGGCCTTGGTAAAAGAGATTGAAGATGCCTATGACGCGATCTGCACAAGATTTCCCGATACGATTAACACCGGCGGAGTATACATTACCCTATTCTCCGGTTTTATCGATATGTTCGGATGGGAGCTCCTTCTCCTGAGTCTCGGTACCGACTATGAACGGTTCGGTCGTTTTGTCGAACGTTACTATCAATGGGTCAAACAGTTTTATGAAGCATACGCCGAGTCTAATATTCCTGTCATCATGTCTCACGACGATCTATGCTGGACATCCGGACCGGTTGTCCATCTTGACTGGTACCGAAACTATATTTTCCCCTATCTGAAAAGGCTTTGGGCTCCTCTTAGGGAAGCAGGAAAGACTATCATCTTCACAAGCGACGGAGACTGGACTGCACTCTTTGACGACATCATCGAGTGCGGGGCCGATGTTGTTGTTATGGAGCCGACAACAGATATGGGGCTCTTTGCGGAGAAATACGGAAAGAGCCACGGTTTTGTGGGAAACGCGGATACGAGGATTCTCCTTCACGGAACAAAAGAAGAAATCTACGCAGAGGTAAAACGGTGTATCGACATCGGCAGGGATTATCCCGGCTTTATTCTTGCCGTCGGAAACCACATCCCGCCAAACACACCGGTAGAAAACTGTCTCATCTATCAGGAGGCTTATGAGAAATTGAGAAAAAGGTAATACTATGATTTCGGAAAAAGAGAAAGAGATTCTCAGACGGCTTGCGGACGATTATCTCAGCTGCATCCGAAAAAGAAACAATCCCGATACAGTACAGGCATGGAAAAGGATGAATGATCTGGACCCTGTCCGACCCATGGTATGGATTGACGAGATTCCATGGAACGAGATGAACGTCAACGAAGAACTGACGATGCTGACTTCGCACGAATGGGCAAGAGAGTGGGAGTGGTATCTGAGAAAGAACAGGTACATTTGCAACCATCTTCCGGGGGATTTCTTTTTTTCGAACAGGCTGCCTGTGGCAAAGGAGTACATCGGTGGCAAGTTCAGCCTCCAGGTAAAGGAACAAACTGCAGATTCCGGTGAAAAGGGGGCCGTAGTATCCCATCAGTACTTTCCTCAAATTGAAACTGACAATGATGTTGAGCGGCTTGTTCGATTCGAGAAACCCGTATACAGGCGGAGTCTTACGAAGGAAAAACTGGAAGCGGCTCGTTCCGTTTTTAAGTCGAACATCCCCGTCGAACTATCAGGTGTGCGGCATATCTGGTACTCGCCGTGGGATTTTCTAATCCGGGTATGGGGTGTACAGGAAGCACTGATCGATCTCGTGTCAAAACCCGACCTGGTGCATCATGCCCTTTCAGCCTATCGGGACGGGGCCCTTGCTGTTCTCGATGCCTTCGTGGAAGAGGACCTTCTCTCTTCCGGGGCAGGTAACACGAGGGTCGGTTCGGGTGGTTACGGCTATACCGAAAAGCTCCCAGACTCCGAACTAGACAGTCCGACAACCCCGGAAAGAATGTGGGGGTGTTCGAATGCCCAGATTTTCTCGAACGTTTCGGAAGAGATGCATTGGGAGTTCGCGCTCTCCTACGACATCCCCTGGCTTTCATCATGGGGTCTAAGCTACTACGGGTGCTGCGAACCGCTGGATAAAAAAACGGACATGATAAAGCGGATACCGAACCTGCGAAAGGTCTCCATTAGCCCCTGGGCCAACGTTAAAGAGGCCGTCCAGAGGCTGGGCGATACTGTAGTCTATTCGGTAAAACCAAATCCTGCCGTATTTGCCTACTCCAAATGGGAACCCGACTCCGTTCGTGCCGAGTTGGAAGCTATCGTGAAGACGGCCCGGGAGTATGACATTACCGTAGAGATCATCATGAAAGATATTTCGACGGTTTCCCAAAAACCGGAACGGCTGTGGGAGTGGGCCCGGATCTCGTCGGAATGTGTACATACCCTGTAATGTCTCTGAACTGAACCCCTGCCTCTTCGACCGGTTATTATTTCTGTAACAGTGAATAGTCGGTCAATACGACGAGAGTGAGAGGAAAGCTCCCGAACCGGTCATAGATCCGGTATGCCTATTGGAACAATAATGATATCCTTCCATGCATTGTTGTATTTTCCCATCATCGCTATTACTAGATAAAACTGGGGGAGGGGTGCTGCTGCTTCAGATAATGGGAAAAAATAATATAAAACTATGGATTTTCCGGACAGGCGGCAGCGCTGTAAAGGCCGTGCCCTGGATCGGTACACTTCACGGAATTGGGTCACAGAGGATCCTATCAGGATCATCTACGTATGCTCTCGGAAAAGTATTTCAGTTCCATTTTGAGAATAATGGAACAGACTACAATTTTGACGTAGGTAAACGGTGACCTTTTCCAAGGAGGCCGGATTCTACAGCTCTTCAAAACAGGCGACCAAATCCTTGAGAATCGGATCACCGGAAAATCAATCCCCTTGCTAGAGTGCAGTGTTGAGACCCGTACACTTCCCCTCTGCGTGAACTCGAACTCGTCTCCGGAGATGACAGCGGAGTCAAATCCTGCGGAGGCGAGATAGTCCCGCACCATGTTGATGTGCCTGCTCCGGGGTGAGCTCGGAGAGGGACCGCTCATAATCCATCCGGGTAGTGGTGAATAGGGAAAGCCTGCCAAGATAACGCAGATAGGTCTCGAGTTCGCGGTATTCCCGCATCTTAACAAGAAGTCCATCCCGATGAGCACGGGAAAGAGTGCAGTGGTTTTAGAAAACATCCGTGACCTGCGGTGTCGATCCGTAGTTTGAATGATATCTTTACTAATTAGTAGTATTATTTTATACTCATAGGTATGAGTATACGGCTACAAATCTTGATGGATGTAGAGGAAATCGAAGAACTCAAAGCGCTTGCCGCGCAGGAGAAGATGACGGTATCTGCCTGGGTGAGACGGGCCATTCAGCACGAAAAGCGGGAACGGCCCGGGAAAACCGCACGCAAGAAGCTGGAAGCGGTAGAGAGACTCTCAGAGTATAATTACCCGACAGGAAATATCGAACAGATGATAGCGGAAATCGAAACAGGGTACCTCAAGGACCTTGCACCTTGATATTCGTAGATTCCAATATCCCTATGTATATCATCGGTGCACCCCATCCGAACAAGGACAGGGCGAAATCAGTACTCAAGCGGCTGATCCGCGATGAATCACGTATGGTAACCGATACAGAGACGTTTCAAGAAATTCTCCATCGATACTCTGCTTTGAATCGAAAAGATGCGATTCAGCCCGCATATGATGTTCTATTGAGTGTTGTCGATGAGATTTTTCCTGTTACGACGGAAGATGTTGTACGGGCAAAGGACCTGCTTCTCGCCAACTCGGTTATTTCTGCAAGGGATGCAGTTCACACATCAGTGATGAAAAACAGAAGTGTGGATACTATTTTCAGCTTTGATACAGGCTTCGATTCTTTCTCTTTCCTCAACCGTATCAGTTAGAAAGTTCTGTGGGCCTTGGTGACGAAGGCAAATGGATTGTCAGAGTAAGTCCCCTCGCTTTCTCTTCTAAATATAGTAGTTTTGCTACCTGAAAATCTACTCTGAGATTCCTGCCGTAATTCTTTATTTCAA
>CAZKZZ010000109.1:0-13129 GCA_964557375.1 uncultured Spirochaetales bacterium
TGTATATAATCCATATTTGCATTGAGCGCAAAGATAAACGAGAAGAGGAAAACTATTAGTGTAACTGCAAATAAGTACTCGGGAGTACGGTAGAGTTTGAGAATCCGCTGCAGGCCCGTTTGGAACAACAGTGCGACTCCGAATATGAGATGCAATCCGGTGATAACGAGATAGAGATAATCCATCGTCCCTTTGGTTGTTACCTCCGTACCCGGGTCGGTATATCCGAAAGGACCGTAAAAAAAGTTTATTATCGCGTAGAGAATAACCAGGAATAGAAAAACAGGTGGGACAATCGATACCCGTAAACGGCCGCTGTGGGTAAAGGGCGTATGCTGCATAACAATAGAGAGCTTACAGCAACTCATACGGTTTTGGCAATCGTCGGTACTTTACAATCGAGTCGCTCTTTCTTACTATTCCGTATGCAGCACGTTACCCTGTTTCTCTATTTTGTTTTACTTTCTTCAGGTTTTGCAGGAATAGTTGTTTCCGTATTATTGATAAAGAAACTCAATTCTTCACCCTTGCTATGGCTTTTTGGAATCATTGGTGTATTTACTTTTTGGCTTATTATTACCTTGGTTGTCTTTTATGTTGAAAAAATTATTTTGTATCCATTCCCGACTGCTGAGGTAATAGGGACGATCAATGTAATCCTCGGAATCGTTGTGTACGCGGGAATGGTCGTTTGTGTCCGGAAAGTATATCCTTTAGGAAGATTACTATGGTTAATGTGCTCGGTAGCTCCTCTCGTTGTTTTTTACACATTATATATTTTCGGAAGCACACTTTTACCCCGCTTTCCGTCCGTTACACTCATTTCCGTGGTGTGCAGCGCACTATTCCTGACCTATGCCGGAGTCTCATTTGTCAGAGGGGCCGGTAGTCTGCAACAGGAGACCGTGCGGTTTATTTTTAGCGGGCTTGGGAAAATAACACTGATATTTGCTCCGGTGTCCGTGATTGTAGCCGTTATCGGCGTGGTAGCCGGTGCTAGAGAAATTATGACCATACCGTTGAATTATGTATACTTTTTCTCATGGAATGTTTTGGTTATCATCGCCTTCGTCCGTTATATGATAAAACGTTCCGAGCTTCTCACCGATGGTGCGGTAAGCACGGGTTTTATCAACCGGTACGGCATATCCGCACGGGAAGCGGAAATAATCGGACTCGTTGCTCAGGGGTTAAGTAATAAAGAGATCGCGGATGAACTCAATATCTCCTTTACCACGGTCCGAACGCATATATATAACATCTACAAGAAAACGGGTGCCGGAAGCAGGGTCGATCTCCTCTCTATTATTTCATTGTATAGAGAATAACCGCTCTCATACTTATGTCCTAGCCGCCCTTTCGGTGTAAAATCATACTAAATACGAATAGTCGAAGACCGCTCAAGAGTAGCATTATCAGCTCAACAATTATTTTATGGAGGAACTATAATGAACTATAACAACTCAGTTGTTTGTAAGAAAAGCGGCCGATATGCTGGACCTGCGGCTGCCTTCTTTCTAGTCGTTTTTGTGGTGGTCTTGATGGGTGGATGTGCCCGTACTTCCGAGATAACGGACGGGGAGGGAAAAGAACTCTCCGGTAGTATCGCCGTAATGGAAGAGATAGAATTGATGGGGGTAAAACAGTGGATCGTTATGCGGGGGACGGACAAGACGGCGCCGGTGCTTCTCTGGGTAGCAGGAGGGCCGGGCGGATCTGAATTGGGCTGGACACGAAAATATCTCGCGGACCTGGAAAAAGATGTTGTATTCGTTAATTGGGAGCAACCCGGAACCGGTAAATCGTTCGGTGCCGTCAGCACGAAAGATATGGATGTTTCCGATTATGTAGACCACCTTATAGCCCTATCGGATTACCTAAAGGAACGGTTCAACAAGGAAAAGATACTAGTAGCGGGTCATTCCTGGGGGTCGATAATCGGGCTTATGGCGGCGGAGCGGCGACCGGACCTGTATCACGCGTATATCGGGATTGGTCAGCAAGTCAATTCCGTGGAGAATGACCGTATCGGATACAATTTGGTATTAGACCGGGCGGAAGCCGCCGGTGATACAAAAATCGTTGATACTTTGAAGAAAAACGGACCTCCGCCTTACACGGTAGAAGAAAAGGGTAAGTATACCGTCCTTTTCCAAAAACTTTTTGTCTATAGTCCGCATGCAAGCAGTGCCGAAGACTTCAAATCAATGAGTATGCTGACACCGAAAGAGTATTCTCCTATAGATTCTCTGAATCTCGTCCGAGGACTTCTGCAGGGAGTGAACTATATCTATCCACAGCTTGAAAGGCTTGATTTCGAAAAGCAGATCCCCCGGTTGGAAGTTCCTGTGTTCTTCATTACGGGAAGATACGATTATACATGTGTGCAGGACATTGCCTATCGGTATTACGAAGAACTTAATGCACCGGCAAAAGAATTTTATTGGTTCGAGAACTCGGGACATAATTCCTGCTATGTGGAGCGTGAAAAATTTATATCGATTATGAGAGAAGATATTATTCCGCTTGCAGATACGGTCTCAGGTAAACGTTCGGAATCGCACACCCTTGTACAATTCGGATCATAAAAAAGCGGCCCGCCCCGTAGTACGGGAACGGCCGCCTTTATTATTCCTTATCGTATTTTTTTTAAAAAAGCACTTAGAACAATCCCTGAACCTTGCCGGTGTTGACATCAACGTCAATGTAGCGAAGGGCCGGATCAGAAGCAGTACCGGGCATGAACTTAATACTTCCTGCAACCGGTACGACAAAGCCCGCGCCGCGATAGATCCAGATGTCCCGTATCGGCAGCGTCCATCCCTTCGGGCGTCCTTTAAGGGCGGGATCGTGGGAGAGGCTCAAGTGGGTCTTGACCATACAGGTGCCGAGTTTACTCAGTTCAGGATCATCTTCGACCATCTTCACTTTCTTTTCCGCTTCAGGTGTGTAAGATACCCCGTCTGCCCCGTACACGTTTTTCGCGATAAGGTCGACACGCTCTTTGAGCGGGGTTGAGTCTTTATAGAGAAGTTTGAAGTCGGCCTTTTCTTCACACGCTTCAACGACTGCATTGGCCAGCTCGACGGCACCGTCGCCGCCCATCTCCCAATGCTTGGACACTGCTACCCGGGCACCGGCAGCTTCTGCTGCTTTACGGACCGCGGCTACTTCGGCATCGGTGTCGGTGTAGAAGTGGTTAATACAGACAACCGGATTGATCCCACTCTTCTTTACTGTTTCGATATGGGCGATGAGGTTTTGCACGCCTTTCTCGACCAGTTCTACATTCTCTTCGGTATAAGCCTTGTCAAGCGGTTTACCCGGAGCAACGCCGGGGCCGCCTCCGTGCATCTTGAGAGCACGTATGGTTGCTACTACGACAGAAACGTTTGGTTTCAGTCCGGAGAACCGGCATTTGAGGTTCCAGAACTTCTCGAAGCCGATGTCCGCTCCGAACCCGCTTTCGGTAACGTGGTAATCGGCAAGTTTGAGCCCAACGCGGTCGGCGATGATCGAGGACTGGCCGATAGCGATGTTTGCAAACGGTCCGGCATGGACTAGCACAGGCTGTCCTTCCACGGTCTGCATCAGGTTCGGGTTTATCGCCTTGCTCATGAGAGCGGTCATTGCACCGGCCACTTCGATATCGTCAGCGGTCACCGGTTTGCCCGATTTGTCGTAAGCGAGGACGATCTTGCCCATCCGCTCACGCATGTCTTTGAGGTCCGTTGCTACAGAGAGGATGGCCATTACTTCGGATGAAACGGTTATCTGGAAGCCGCTTTTCATCATAAAGCCGTCCATTTTACTGCCCAGCCCGATGATGATCTCTCTCAATGCCTGAGCACAAAAATCCATGACCCATCCGGTGGCGATATTTCGAGGGTCTATATTGAGTCTTTTTAAATTTTTCTTTTCCAGGGTCGCATCACCGTAGTTGAACTCGTGCTGTATTCTGCTGGTCAGTGCTACCAGAGAGAGGTTGTGCGCGTTGGTGATAGCATCAATGTCTCCGGTAAGCCCTAAGCTGAAATCGGTCAATGGAATACATTGGGCCAGACCGCCGCCCGCGGCAGACCCTTTAATGTTGAATGTCGGTCCGCCCGAAGGCTGCCGGATGGCGCCGATGACGTTTTTACCGATCTTACCCAGCCCTTCGACGAGACCCATGCTGGTGGTGGTTTTCCCTTCACCCAATGGTGTCGGCGTGATTGCTGTTACCTCGATGTACTTACCGTCGGGCCGGTTTTTCAGCCGGTCCAAGATCGACATGTAGTCGACCTTTGCCACGTAATGTCCATAAGGCAGCAGTTCCATCTTTTCCAGGCCCATTTCCTCGGAAAGCTCATAGACTGTTTTCATCTGCTCTTCAGCTGCTTCAGCTATTTCCCAGTCTTTCATTTTTGTTGGGTCTAGTTTCTTCATACAATTCCGCTCCTTTGCTTATGTTTTTTTCGCCCTCGATCAACCACGATCGGGGCTGAGCAATCATGCCACGATTACATCGTGCTTCACTATAATTTAAACGCCTTATCCCCCCGCTCTACATAGGCATAGGCGCTGTGGTTATGAATACTCTCGAAGTTTTCCGCTTCCACGCTGAACCACTGAAAGTCCCAAAACTGTTCGAGTTTGGAAGTGACTTCCCGAACGAGGTCCTCTACAAACCGGGGATGGTCAAATGCATGCTCTGTGATGTATTTTTCGTCCTCCCGCTTCAAGAGGGTGTACAGTTCGTTGCTCGCGGAACTCTCGATAAGGGCGATGATGTCTTCTATCCAGAAGAACTTCTCGAGGTAGAGGATGACCCGTACGATACCCCGCTGGTTATGGGCCCCACGGTCACTTATGTCCCGCGAACAGGGGCAGACGGTTGTCACGGGCACTTCGATCCCTACATAAAACAGTTTTTGGTTGTCCTCCACCTCACCGAGATACTCGCAGGTGTAGTTCATCGTACTCACCTCTCCGGATACCGGTGCTGTTTTTTCGATAAAGTAGGGAAACTTTACCTCCGCGTACGCTTTCCGTGCGTCGAGGCTCGAGCGCAGTTCCATGAGCATATTGAGAAAGTTTTCCATGGAGAAATCGGCGTTATACTGACTGATGATCTTGACGAACCGGCTCATGTGAGTACCCTTGAGGTTGTAGGCAAGATCAGCATACATACTGATGGAGGCTACAGTGTGCTGGATCTGTTTTTTCTTATCAAGGACGATAAGGGGGTACTGCAGGTTTTTAACACCGACTTTGTTGATTTCAATATTCCGCGAGTCACTCTGGCTTTGAACATCAATCATCGTGTTATGATATTACCAGCAAAAAAATGACTCTTGCAATAACATTAATAAGATATTCCAAAAAGCCATAAGTTATTTCAAAACTTTTTCGGCTAACCATAGTATGCTGTCCGTTATTACGTTGGACAAATTGGAGAAAGGAGAACCACATGGCAGAGAAATTACAATTCATAGCTGTTGCAGAGAATATTCATTGTACGCTCATCAGGAAAGTGGGAGGTAAGTTCGCCAAACAGCTCGATGACGGTACGGGGATGATCTACTACAAAGACAAGGGTGAGGAAAAATCTTTTAAGGTCCCTCAGCATTTTGTCGAATCGGAAGATTGGCAAAACGGCAAGGTAAAACATCTTGCGGCTGCAATGTACCTCGGTTTCTACGGCGAGGGGGAAGAGAAGCAGGCCGGAATCGATTACATTCACTATTGGGCCCGCATCCAGGAGGAGTACAGCGGTACCTATCTCGATGTTAATGTCGATGAGTTCAGTACGGATGTAGAAGAGAAGCGGAAACTGATGGACTGGCTCTGCGATATCGTACAGGAAGGATCAAAATTGCCCCTGAGTGTCGACTCATCCAACATGGATATCCTTATCACCGGGCTCGAGAAATGCGATCTCTCCCGGGGAAAACCGATGCTCAATTCTGTCTCTCTCGAACGGCCGGACGGAATCGAACTGGCAAAACGGTTCGGTACGGTTGTCGTGGCGGGAGCTACCGGAGAAGAGGCCATGCCCAATTCCGTCGAAGAACGGGTCGACAACTGCAAGAGGCTCATGGACAAACTCAAGAGTGCAGGCCTGAAAGAAAGTGATGTCTTCTTCGACCCGCTGGTGTTTCCTGTTTCGGTCGATAAGAACAACGGTGTTGCCGTTATCGATACGGTAAAAGAGCTGCGAAACATCTACGGCAGCGATATTCATTTCGCACCGGGGTTGAGCAACATCTCTTACGGCATGCCGAACAGAAAACTGATCAATCAGGTTTTTACCCACCTCTGCGCGTTGGAGGGAATGGACGGCGGAATCGTCGACCCCCGGCATATCAACGCAAAGGTGCTCAATAACATGGATACCACAACCGAACAGTATCAACTGGCCAAAGATCTGGTACTGGGTAATGATGAGTTTGGTATGAACTATATTACAGCTTCCCGGGAGGGAAAAGTGTAAGGAGGAATGCATGGCTGCGACACTGATTAAAGGAACTGAAATACGCGAAGAAATCTTAGAAGAGATTACGGCCGAAGTGGCTGAGATCAAAGAGAAGCACGGGAAAGTCCCGGGATTGGTCACAATTCTCGTTGGTGAAAATCCGGCATCTCTTTCCTATGTGAGTCTCAAGATCAAGACTGCTGACCGAGTAGGTTTTAAGGAAGTTCAGGACAACCAGTCGGAAGATATCAGCGAGGCTGATCTTCTCGCCCTGATCGACAAGTACAACAATGACGATACAATCCACGGGATCCTGGTACAGCTTCCGCTTCCGAAGCATATCGACGAGAAGAAGGTACTGAATGCAATCGATCCTGACAAGGATGTAGACGGGTTCCATCCCGTCAATGTGGGCAGACTCATGATCGGCGGTTCGGAGGTAAAGTTTCCGCCGTGTACTCCGGCAGGTATCCAGGAGATGATCGTCCGGGCCGGTGTGAAAACCGAAGGCGCGGAGGTCGTGGTGGTAGGCCGTTCGAACATTGTCGGTAAACCGATTGCCAATATGATGGTCCAGAAGGGTGAGGGTGCCAATTCCACGGTTACCGTCGTTCATACCCGTACTAAAGATCTGGAAGGCCACTGTAAGCGGGCCGATATCCTCATCGTTGCCGCAGGTGTCCCGGACCTGGTAAAACCTGAATGGATAAAGCCGGGGGCGTGTGTCATCGACGTGGGTGTAAACCGGGTCGGAGAAAAACCGAGTAAAAAGAACCCTGACAAAATGGTAGCGATCCTCAAAGGGGATGTGGACTTCGAGAAAGCCAAAGAGATAGCAGGCTACATCACGCCGGTCCCCGGGGGTGTTGGTCCCATGACCATCACCATGCTGATGCGGAACACCCTCCGTTCACTCAAATATTCCTTAGGGTTAATGTAGGGCGGACGACAAGGGGCCGAGATTCGCGTCCCCCTTTATATACATGGTTTCATTTGACGAGTGAGGCGGCCATCTCTTTGGCCGCCTCATACTCTTCCCAGCTGTTTATATTGAAAAAAGACAATCCCTCCGGGTCGATCTCACGTATCCTCGCTTCAGGAAAGTAGCGGACAGTCACCTTATCGTAAAATGAAATGATGCGCCGTCTCGGAAATGATGCTTCGATAGCGGGAACGCAGCTTTGTTTGTAGACCGCCAAAAGCGGTTCGGTCATACCCCGCCAGACGGCGACCCGGGCATCGGCATCCGGCAGCGGTACTGTGAGCTCTTCGAGGAGAGCAGGACCGAGAAACGGTGTATCCACCGTAGTGACCAGATTGCTCTCCGCAGTGCTCGCCTTCAATCCGGAATACAACCCCATCAGGGGGCCGAACCCCTGCTCTCTGTCCTTGACCAGAGTAACACCGAATTGCTCGTACTGATCCGGCTTATTGGTCACGATGTAAATCCGGGAGAATCCGGCGGAGGTGAGCAGTTCCAGTTTCCGTTCGATGAGGGTCTTCCCCTCGAGAGTGAGAAACGCCTTGTCAATTCCGCCCATACGGGTTGCTTTCCCGCCGGATAAAATAATTGCATTCACCTCGTAAGCGCTCCTTAAGCCGGCCCCCGCGTCGATCCGTGCCGCCAAACTTTAGGCGGGCCCGGCAGGAGATTTCCTGCCGTTTTGCCGAGTGTAGACCCGCTTCAAAATACGTTCGAGAAGGGCAGGGTCGCTCGCCTCTCCGGTAAGGTCGATCTTATCGAGTACGGCCTTCGCCGAGGGCTTATAGTTCGGCTTCCCTTCGCGGCCTGAGAGCACCATAACCGCCACGTCGGGAGCGATGACTGCCAGAGCGTGGTTGCCCTCCACGACCACACCCGGAAAGCCGGAGAGCTGCTCCAGCGCCTCGCTTACCGCGGTACGGAGAAAATCCGGTTTTGTCTTTACCCAGATTACCTTAGCCGCTCCCGCTTGACGGTACCGCCAGGTGTCTTTCCCTTCCTCTTCGATTACGGCAGGTGTCTCTTCGAGGAGGTAGTCTTCGTCTAAAGAGGTGCACACACCGCAAGCGTCGTTGCCCCGGGGACAGCGGTGGTTCCCGTCCGGGGAACAGACCGTCACTTTACAAGCGGTCCACCCTTCGAGGCGGGAGAGAAGCCGTTCGGCAAGGGTCGTCTTCCCGCTCTTACTCCGGGCGGCGGCAATGCAGATTGTAAACATAGTGCTTTTAATATACTGTAAAATTGTTGTGTTGTGGAGGGCCTTGTTGAAACCCGGCACCATTTCTTGCAAACTTAGTACCTTTCTTTTACACTTTTAATGAAAAACGAGGAAAACATGAGCACGACGGCGTTCTTTTTAAGGAAAAGATAGCCGGGCTTACAGCCGCGTTGTACGAGCAGATGCGGGAGTCTGCTGAAATGCACGCGGTGATCCGTAAGAATCTAGAGCTTCTGGGATACGGAGAATAGCTATGGCCAAGATCAAGGTGTTGAGTCATGAAATAACTGTTGCCTCAATCAAAGAAGAAGATTACATCTCGTTGACGGATATCGCCCGTTATAAAAACCAAGACCGATCGGATGACCTTATCCGCAACTGGTTACGCAATCGTAATACGCTTGAATTCCTGGGGATTTGGGAACATCTCAACAACCCCGGGTTTAGAATTCAGGCTGGATTAAACAGCTTTACACTCACACCCAAACAGTGGATTGAAAAGACCGGGGCTATAGGGATTGTTTCCAAAGCGGGGCGCTACGGTGGAGTTCAAGCTCTATCTGATAATGATGCAGAGAAAAAAGATGACCGAACTTTCGGCCGCGCTTCCTTATGCCTGCACCGAACAGGGTGTTTCCATGCTCTCTGCGGTTCTGTGTAGTGAAACAGCGGTCAAAGTCAGCATTCAAATCATCAAGGCCTTTATCCCATGTTCTCTTTTAGAGTATACATCATTATGACCTTGAAATCGTTTACTCGAAAATCTTTCGCGAGTTCTAAAAACCGTGTCTTTGATGCTCTCAACCACTCGGAACCGGACAGAATCCCTTTCGATCTCGGGGAGACGAGAATCTCGGGAATACATGAAGCAGCTTACAGGCGGTATCGGGAAAAATTAGGATTACCACAGAAACCGGTCCGGCTCCAGGTTAAATACCTGCAGCTGCCGGAAATCGATGAAGATTTCCGAAAATTGCTCGAAGTAGACATCGAAAGTGTGGACCCCGACACCACCCCGTTCGAATCGGATACGCGAAAGCATCAGGAAGGATATGTCTATACTGATATGTGGGGGAGTGAGTGGCTCATGCCCTATGGGGGTCACTATTTCGATCTCCATACTTTTCCGCTGGCTTCTGCTGAACGTGTCGGGGATGTCGAGAAGTATCCTTGGCCTTCCGGGGCAGATGACCGGTTGTTTCAATACATGGAGGAAGAAGCAGCGGCAATTGCTCATGAGCGACAGCGGGCTGTTTTTGTGGGGAGGACATCACCGGGGATATTTGAGATGGTGCAGATTCTTCGCGGCCATGAAAAGGCATTTATCGATTTTGCGCTAAACTGCCCCATCGTCGAGGCGGTCATGGACCGCATTCTCGAACATAAACTCGCATTCTATCGACGAGTCATTGATATTATGAATGATGCGGGAGTGGATTACTACATCATCTGTGAGTCCGATGATCTCGGCGGTCAGGATGGACTGCTAATCAGCCCCGCCATGTATAGAGAACTGATAAAGCCGCGGCATAAGGAGCTTTTTTCTACGATTAAAAAAGAATCTGCTGGGCGAGCGTTCATCGAGCTTCACTGCTGCGGTGCTATCAAAGAAATTTTCCCCGATCTCATCGAATCCGGGGTGGAAATTATAAACCCGGTCCAGGTAAGTGCTGCCGGGATGGACACGGCTGTATTGAAAAAAGAATTCGGCAAGGAGATTGTTTTCCACGGCGGAGGCGTAGACAGCCAGTATACGCTCCCGTACGGTACGCCCGGAGAAGTAAGGTATGAAGTAAAAAGACGGATCGACGACCTTGCTCCGGGCGGGGGATTCATTTTTACTCCGGTACATAGCCTCCAGCATGATGTCCCCTTCGAGAATTTTCTTGCCATGGTGGAAACATTTAGAGAGTACGTATTTTAAGTAGAAATTATCCGGCGATCTTATCTTTATCTATTAATTGCCCAGTTATATACTTATGCAAAACACTCTTTATAAACGTTTGATACTTTAATCCTTCTCGTGCTGCGTGCTTTTTTGTCGGTTTTCGTAAGATAGCTCTTTCAAAATTAGACTTAATTTTGAAAGAGCCTCCACTTTTAATGAAAAACGGGGAAAACATGCGCAAGGCCCTGGGCTGGGACATTCGGCTCCAATACCAACGAGGTGGATGTGCTCAATCTTACCCTGTTTATCGCTGAGGCTTACCAGCTTGAAGCCACTACCAAGAGGAACCTAAAAGTTCTGGGCTATGGAAATTGATTTGTGCTATACTTTTATTAAACGATTTTGAAGGTTTGTTTAATAAGAAATAACCTTATTAAGCACACGCTGAATAAAAGAAGAGGATCTTAATGAAACGTGGTATGACAGGAGATTATGATACTGTAACTGTAGCTGGGGAACAAATCAAGGCCTTTATCCCACTACCGCTGCCGCCAAGCCCACAAGTGCAGATGGATGAACAAAGACAGAAACTGTTGGAAAGCTCAACCCTTGCCTTGGGACGTCTAGACAGTATCACATTACTTCTACCTGACCCAGGGATTTTTCTCTATGCATATGTTCGTCGGGAGGCAGTCTTATCTTCACAAATTGAGGGTACGCAATCTTCTTTAGCTCAATTACTGCTTTTTGAATTGGAGGAAGCGCCGGGTGTTCCTTTTGATGATGTTATCGAAGTTTCAAACTATGTGGCCGCAATGAATTATGGTCTTGAAAGGTTAAAGGAAATACCGCTTTGCACGCGATTAATCCGTGAAATGCACTCAATATTGCTTTCACAAGGCAGGGGTAGCCAAAAAACTCCTGGCGAATTCCGGAAATCCCAAAACTGGATAGGTGGAACGCGTCCGGGAAATGCAGTCTTTGTCCCTGCACCGCCCCATAAGGTTGAAGATTGTATGGCATCCCTCGAAAAATTTTTCAACAACCAGAATAATCCTTACCCTATTTTGATTAAAGCCGCCTTGGCCCATGTTCAATTCGAGACAATTCACCCATTTCTGGACGGTAATGGCCGTATCGGAAGATTACTTATCGCTTTTATACTTCATCATGATCGAGCTCTTTCTCAACCTTTGCTATACTTGAGTCTTTATTTTAAGCAGCATCGGGCAGAATATTATCGTTTACTCGATTTAGTACGGACTGAAGGCGAATGGGAAGCGTGGGTGGATTTTTTTTTGGAAGGAGTAGAGTATATTGCGTCTAATGCAGTTGAAACTGCAAATAACTTGCTTTCGCTTTTTAAGCGGGACGAACAAAAAGTCCATGACATCGGTCGTAGTGCCTCAACGGCATTCCGCGTGTTTCGATTGCTTACAGAAAAACCTTTAATAAATATCAACCAGGTGTGTAAACAAACCGGACTGTCTTTCCCCGCTGCAACGAAAGCCATACAAGCGCTGGAAAAAATTGGTATTGTTCGAGAAATTACCGGACAACAGCGCAACAGAATCTTTGCTTATGACCATTATTTGTCTATTGTAAACGAGGGCACGGAATTGTAAGAATGGTTATGATTTACCGTAAATAGGAAGACGCATGATTATGCCGAATAGCAATGAATTAAACCTATAGGGTTAGTTGGCCAGAAGTAGCTATTTTATTGACAAAGATACATTTCTTGAAACATTTTTTGCATGACAGTTAGAAATATCTATATTTTATCGTCTTCAATACATCCAGAGGGTAGTCTCTGCGGGCATTATCTATCGCTTCGTCAGGCTTTCTTGGAAGTACTACGTAAGCTTAATCTAATAATCCCATTGCTCATGACGAACAGGTAATCGGTTCAGCTTTTCTCGGAATTTTTCCCTTAGTGGCAAGTGCTCATTCATAAGATCAACAAATCTTTTATTGTGCGCACATTATCCATAAATTTAGTACATTTTCGAATTCCGAATTGCTGGAACGCACTTTTATTGCTGGTCCATGTCCGGACTATCTTCTTTTTAACAGGACCCGCCCCCGGGTTCTCTTTTTGTTTGCCTCGTTCTGTTTTTTCCAGGCAGAAGCGTATGGTTCCGGATCGAATCCGCTCATAGTGTATTCGCTATTTGATTTAGTTTTTGGGTATATGCACGGTGTATTGCGGGGAACTGTTCGAGTACTTTGGTAAGGTTCTCCTGTACTTCTCTTGTTTTTTCGGGCCGCAGGTCTTCTCCGTAAAGATTTCGAATTATATACCGGAAACGAAGCAGTTCGAGTATGCGTTTTTTAAGTGTTTTGTCCGTGATGAGCGCCGGACGAACTCCGGGAATCTCGAGGGCCATTCTTTCTACGAGCGTTTTATGCCATGAGTCTTGTGGTAGGCTGTTTTCGAAGAACTTCGATATACGGAGAAAATAGTTTTCTATAACACCGTAGATGGTGTGAATGGTAAATGCCAGGGCCCCGTAATCGAGTACGTCGTCGCCCCCCGCTTCGATGCGGTCCCACGCCCGGGAGTTGTGGTTCCGTAAACGA
>CAZKZZ010000110.1:0-12985 GCA_964557375.1 uncultured Spirochaetales bacterium
CTAAATAAGACCCTGCTATTAGCAAATTTCTTGTTAGGAGATTATACTAAAACGTAAAGGGTCGTTATAGACACATGAAATTGAAATCACTCTGGTACAAGCTTACCGCCTCTCATGCTCGTAATGAAACTGAAGCCCGCCGTGAACATTCGACAAAGGTCGTCCTCGGTTTTTCTGCCATCATGTTCATGCTTACAACACCGATTATGATAGTTGCACGGCTAATTGCACCCGGGGAAGTAACCATTGATATGCCGATTGCAGCAGGATCATTCAGCTTAGTCCTGCTGGTATGCTGGCTTATCGCGTATAAAGGCCGTTGGCGGTTCAGCAGCTTTATTCCCCCGGTCCTTCTCTTTTCTTTAGCAGTGTGGGACACCTATTATTACGGTCTCGGAGCAACAAACCTTGCGGAATATACAGTTGCAATTCTTATAACCGTCCTCCTCCTCGGGCAGAAAGTGGGATGGATTGCAGTTCTTTTCTCGATTATTTCAGGCCTCCTTCTCGAATGGCGCGTTGCCGCGGTGCGAGCGATCGATATGTTCGAGGACCTCGTCTATTGGGCCGCCCTGCTTCTGGTTTTTTACGCGCTGGTAGGGTTAGTGATACGGTTTTTGGTGAATCAGTATGAGCATACACTGCGTAACAGCTATGCGCTTATGCATACACTCGAAGATGAGATTACAAAGCATAAGGCTACGGAACGGAAACTGAAAGATTCTCTCGAGAACAACGAAATCTTATTGAGGGAGTTGTACCACAGAACAAAGAATAATATGCAGACGATAAGTGCGTTCCTCGATGTACAAACTGCCTACCTTCAAGACGAGCGGTTGGAGTCGGTCGTACGCTCGGTCGAGCAGCGGATCCAGGCGATGGCGCTCGTGCATCAGAAATTATTAGAATCAAATGACCTCTCCCGTATCAATCTTGCCGAGTATATTGCAGATTTGAGCTATATGATCCTGAACAACATGGATGTCGACCCGAATAAAATTACAATCACGTTTCAGTTGGATGAGGTGTTTGTGTTGATCGATACCGCTATTCCGTGCGGGATTATCGTAACCGAACTTCTCTCGAACGCCGTTAACCACGGTTTCTCAGAAAACCAAAAAGGAAATGTCAGCATCTTCTTAAACCGGAATGAAGATCATGAAATTACACTCAGGATAAGTGATAATGGAGTAGGGGCGGCGGCTGATTTTGATTTCCAGTCTGTTGATTCGTTTGGGTTGACCATTCTAAGGCAATTGGTAGAAAGTCAGTTGCGCGGAGCATTTTCTTTTGATTCCAGTCCGGGCAGAGGAGTAACCTGTACGGTAACATTCAGGGACAATCTCTATAAACCGAGAGTGTAATTACGAAACAATTGCCTTATCCTTCGTTTGGTTGTATCTTTAAAAACAAACAATTTCATATATAGTAGAATATAATGGCGTCGAACAATCCGCTCGAATACGTGCAAAAATCAATTTACAAATACTCTCAATGGGAGAGTGGTACAATCGACTACAATGCAGTAGCTGAAGATCTCAGGGCCCTTTCGGGTACTAAGTATGTTGTTTTCAATGAGAGAATGCCAGCTTCGAATCTTATCGTAACGAGGGCAATTGCAGGGGGAGCAGACCACATCAAAAAGGCCTCTAGGAAAGTTGGGGTAGATCTAATTGGGGCGACCTGGGAACCCGACGCTTTTGTCGAAAAGGCTTCTTTTTCGCGGGACCTGCAGCAGTTTGGGGACCTCTCTGAGGTAGCGGCCCGGCAAATACCGAAAATTATAACTCAGACCGTAGGAAAGATGTTCGGTGTCGATTCTATCTATGGATTCGGGCTCAACAGGGGAAGCCGCAATTTCGGCTATATTTTGTTTCTCACCGGTAAGGAGGCCCCTCCGAAGAACATCCCCTATCTGGAACTGCTTAAAACATACGTAGAATCAGAGATCATGTGCTGCCGGCTCAAGCGGCCCGAAGAGACGAAGGATATCTCTCTTCCTTTTACTGAAGCTGCGGCGTTAAAGATTCCGGACATTCTCTATCAGCTCGACAGTGAAGGGCGGATCGTGTTCGTCAATAATTCGGTAACCAGATACGGATATGAGCGTGAAGAATTGATCGGAAAAAACATTTTCGATATCGTCCACCCGGAAGACAAACAGAAAGCGAAATACCGAATAAATGAGCGGAGGACCGGAGACCGCCACACCCGGGGCCTCGAGATACGCCTGCAGACACGGAAAAAGCGGCCGGTACATTTTTCGATTCAGGGCCGAAGTATTGAAATCGATCCGGTATTCAGGATAGAAGCGGAAGGGCTCTACGAATCTGATACTCCTAAAACGGAAAGTTTTAAGGGGACTGTGGGGATAGCGCGGGACATTACCGAGCATAAAGCCCTCGAGATCGAAATTGCCGAGAAAGAAGAACTGTTTCGGGGAATTACGGAAAACATCGAAGAGGTAATCTGGGTCGAACAGTTGTCCCCGAGGAGAGTGCTCTACATTAATCCCGCGATTGAAAAAATCTATGGAATTAAGGCGGAGGATGCTTACAGGGACCCCGACTACTGGATGGAGTTCCTCCATCCGGAGGATAAACCGAAAATACTCGATGCACTCCGGAACAATGACTTAATAGACCGTTTTTTTGAGTACAGAATCATTGTCGATGGAGAGGAGAAATGGATTAGGTCGAGACTGTTTCCTCTCAAGCATCAAAATATCGGACAGACTGAACTCGGTGTCGGCCTCGCGGAAAATATAACTACCCTTAAAAGAAGAGAAGAAGAACTGGCAAAATCGCTGGAAACCAACGAAATGCTTATTAAAGAGATTTATCACCGGGTCAAAAACAATCTGATGATCGTCGAAAGCATCTTATCCCTTCAGGTCTCGGAACTGCAGGAAGGGGACACAAAGACCATCCTCTCCCAGGTCCGCTCGCGAATCCAGACAATCGGTATCATTCATGAGATGCTCTACCGAAGCGAAAACTATCGATTTATATCGATCCGTGAATATATCGAACAGCTCTGCTCCTATTTGACAGGCTCACTGTTGAACAGCCGGGACAAAATAAGACTCGAGGCTGATATTTGCGAAGGCAGGATGGGTGCAAAAAAGGCCATTACCATCGGGCTCATCGTTACCGAACTGTTTATCAACGCCGTCAAATACGCCTTTCCGTACACGGAAGAGGGTATCGTTCGGGTCGAACTGAAAAAAAACAGCTCCGACTATTATTTAACGGTAACTGATAACGGCCAGGGGTTTCAATCGACTAAGATCGAAGAAAATGAGGAAGATACCGGACAACCCCCCGGACAACCTACCAGACTCGGTATGACGTTAGTGGAAACACTCGTCGAACAGCTCGGTGGCACATTCTCCATCGATTCCCAGGAAGGATTAACGGTCTGCAGAATGCATTTCCCAACTGATCTAGATTAAGAGTGCGGCGCTGAACTCGGCAATCTCGAGTCTGTCGAACGCCTGCAGAAGGGAGTCCCCTATGGAGATAAAGAAGTAATTCCCGCCCCGTTGCCTCTGCCGCTCTCTTTCCTGTAGAATGCAGTCATCATGAACTTGCAAGATTATCCCCATAAACGTTTCAATCCCTTGATCGGAGAGTGGGTTTTGGTCTCCCCGCACCGTGCCAAGCGGCCCTGGCAGGGACAGGAGGAGAACCCGGACCAGGGGAAAGCCCCTTCTTACGATCCTGACTGTTATCTCTGTCCTGGGAACACCCGGGCCGGCGGCGTGCAAAACCCCGATTATAAACAGACCTTTGTGTTTACCAATGATTTCTCCGCCCTGCTGCCGGATACTCCCGAGGGTTCTCTCGACCGTAAGGGATTATTTCAGGCGGAAAGCGAAAAAGGCATCTGTAAAGTGATCTGTTTTTCACCCCGCCATGATCTGACCCTGCCCCTGATGGACATTTCCTCGATCGAAGAGGTCATCGGGGTGTGGGCCGAACAGTACGAAGCACTGGGCAGAGAGCATTATATTAACCACGTCCAGATTTTTGAAAACCGCGGTCAGGCGATGGGCTGTTCCAACCCACATCCCCACGGACAGATCTGGGCCAATGAAACGGTCACGGTGATCCCTCAAAAAGAGATGGACCGTCAAAAGCAGTATCTCGCCGACCACGACAGCTGTCTCCTCTGTGATTATCTTGCCGAGGAGGTAAAGCAGGAAGAGCGGGTGGTCATCTCCAACGATTCTTTCGCGGTACTCGTCCCGTTTTGGGCAGTGTGGCCGTTCGAAGTGATGATCATCCCCCGGCGGCATGTGGGCTCTCTCCCGGAGCTTGACCAACAGGAACGCAGAGACCTGGCTCACATCATGAAGCGGTTCGGCATCAGACTGGATAATTTGTTTATGACCCACACCCCCTATTCCATGGGATTTCATCAAAAACCTACCGACGGTGAGGTCCATCCGGAATGGCATCTTCACATGCACTATCTTCCGCCTCTGCTCCGCTCCGCTACGGTAAAAAAGTTCATGGTCGGGTATGAACTCCTCTCCACAGTACAGCGGGACATTACAGCGGAAACGAGTGCTGCGCGGCTTAAGGATTTGACCGAAGTACATTTCAGTGAACACAATCGTGATTCCCGGAAAAAGGAGTAGCACCGCGTGTATAGCAGTGATGATGTAGCCCGAGGTGTACTGGACGAAACATTGACCGCTCTTTACGGGGCTGACAGGCTGGACCTGCAGCGGAAGCGGTATTCGGACCTGATAGAAGCGTTCTCCCGCCGTTTCTCTCTCGGCGATGGAGGGAGTAAGCCCGAAGGCGGAGTAACCCTTGTAAGCAGTCCGGGGAGGACCGAGCTCGCCGGAAACCATACCGACCACAACAACGGAAGGGTGCTGGCAGCGAGCATTCACCTCGACCAGATTGCAGCGGCTGGAAAAACTACGGAAAACAGAATCAGGCTCGTTTCGGAAGGGTTTGATCGCGAAATTGCACTCGAGATTGACGATCTCGGATTTGTTCCGGAAGAAGAGGGGAGTCCGGAGGCAATTATCAGAGGGATTGCCCGATGGTTTGAGGAGCACGGGTATGCAGTCGGCGGGTTCGATGCATATCTCAAAAGTGATGTGGCTATGGGGTCGGGCTTGAGTTCTTCTGCCTGTTTCGAGGTCCTTATCGGGAAATTGTTCAGTGTGTTTTACAATAATGACCGGTTATCACCTGTTGAACTCTCGATTGCGGGAAGGTGGGGAGAGAACAACTACTTCGGCAAACCGTGCGGTTTGATGGACCAGCTTGCCTGCAGTGTGGGCGGCATCATCGCCATCGATTTTGCCGACCCCGCGCATCCCTCTATTGAAAACAAGCACTACTCCTTTCGCGAACACGGCTTCAGGCTCTGCATCGTGGACACCGGAGGGAGCCATGCCGATCTCACCCCGGATTACGCGGCCGCGCCAGAGGAGATGGGATGTATCGCTTCGGTGTGGAAAAAGCCGGTCCTTCGGGAGGTGGCCTTCGACGATATTCTCTCCCGAATTCCTTCACTCAGGAAAACCTGCGGAGACCGGGCGGTCCTGCGCAGTTTTCACTTTTTTAAGGACAATGAACGGGTTCTCGGTATGGTCAAAGCTTTGGAGGCCGGAGATATCGAGAGATACCTTACACTGGTACGGGAATCAGGGAATTCCTCCTGGCGGTTTCTCCAAAACTGCATTCCCACCGGAGAGACTAAGGAGCAGGGGGTGGCCCTTGCTATCGCTCTCTGTGAGCACTTTTTTAAGGGTAAGGGCGCCGCTCGGGTGCATGGAGGGGGATTTGCCGGTACCATCCAAGTCTACGTCCCTGATGCTGATTATCCGGTATTCGAAGAGATGATCTGTTCCGTATTCGGAGAAGATGCCGTAACCGAGATTATCATCCGGGATGACGGAGTCATAACACTTTAGTCGCTGCTTTTATTCCTCTTCGGAGGCAGAGGTACTAATATACTCGTACGGTTTTTGTATGCCAGGAACTCGGGGTTGTCTCCGTATTTATCTTGCGCCTTCTTCTCTACGGTCGGCACTCCGCTTACGAAGAGAAGCATAAATGTAATGAAGATAGGGCCGAGGATGGAGAGCATCATCATCCCCTCGAGATGCGGAACAGCAATGAGGAACAATCCCCACCAGCAGAGCATCTCCCCGAAATAGTTCGGATGGCGGGAGGCCCGCCACAGTCCCCGATCGATCCATTTACCCTTATGTGAAGGATCATTGCGGAACCTGTATTTTTGGGCATCAGCTACGGTTTCGATAACAAAGCCTATTGCCCAGAGCGCGGCACCGACCCACGTCAGTACGGAAACAGAAAGAGCAGACTGCATGCTCAAAACGATGGTACTCGGCAGGAGAACGAGCCATATGGTAATCGCCTGGAGAAACCAGAACCCTGCAAAGGAGAGGGGGTTTTCCCGGATACCGTCAAAACGGTCGTCTTTTTTAAGCCGTATTATCCGTAAAAAAAGATATCCGCCGAGCCTCAATCCCCATGCGGTTATCAGCAGAGCAATAAGCAGCTGGGGGACGGCATACTGCGCGCCGGTAAATAACAGGATAAGGGCCATCACAACAAACGTCATGCTGTAGGAAAGATCGGTTACTTTGTCCGTTTTGAGGGCCGAGGCGAAGATAAAGAATACGATCTGAATAGCAACGATGATAAGGCCTGAGGTGAGAAGATTGTACGAATCAAAGCCGAAAAAGGGCATACACAATTATTCCTTCATCGTTACGACGGCCACTGCACCTAGACCGGCATTGAGCCCGACAACCGGAGAGATGTCCATGATGTATGAAGCTTTCATACCGAGTTTTTCTTCGAGCTCTCGAGCGTACTCTGAGGCGTTTTCGGGGGCATGGGCGTGTACAACAGCATACGAGTGGAGCGGGGTCTCCTTGTGGATGTTCATTACCATAGCGATGATTTTATTCTTGTTTGCCTTTTTGCTGAACGCTTTACCGTACAATACTGAGTTCCCTTCTTCATCAATGGAGACGATCGGTTTCAGATTGAGAATTTTTGCTATTGCTCCTTTGAGGGGGGAGACGCGGCCTCCCCGAACCATATATTTCAAGGTTTGTACACTGACAAATATGTCGGCTTTCTTGCTGTATTCGCCGGCTGCCTGTGAAACCTCCTCATGGGATTTCCCCGCGGCAATATCTTCAGCGGTCCGCTTGACGATGAGTCCGAGCGCACCTGAAAGCTGTTTCGAATCGATAACAGTGATCGGTTTGTCTTTTACTCTTTCCGCCTCCTGGCTGCTCACGTTCCACGTTCCGCTCAATTTACTGGAGAGATGAATGGAAAGTATCGAATCGTAATAGCTGCCTAAGTGTGAATAGAGATTACGAAACACCGCATTACTCGGCTGCGATGTTGTGGGATAGCTCGGGTCTTTATCAAAGATGTAGTAGAATTGATTCGGCGTAATGGTAAGTTTATCTAAATACTGGTTATCTCCTATGGTTATATTGATCGGAACAACGTTGATTTGATATTCGTCAATGATTTCTTCGGGAAGATCGCAGACTGTATCGGTTACCAGCGCAATCGGATATTTTCTGTTGTAGACAATGTCCTGCTGCCGTATCATATCGTCCGCTTTCTGCTGCGTGAGTACGCCGTATTGAGAGATAACGGTAAAAAGGTCGGCAGGGCGATTGGTGTGGACATGGATCCGCGCCGTTGAAGAGGAGCCTGCCACAATGACACTATCACCAAACCCGCACAATTCATCTTTCAGTTTACGGGTGTCGATATTGCTTCCCTTGATAAGCGCTTCGGTACAGTATCGAAAATGCAGCTTTTTATTGGCTGTAATTTCTTCGTGCTTGTCTTTGTCGGCCCCGATTTCAACCATTTCCGGGTAAACCACTTTTCCGGTCCGTATGAAATCCAGTGCTCCCTGAAGAAAATGAACAAATCCTTTGGCCCCCGCATCCACCACATGCGCCTCGCGCAGGTCCTTTAGTTTATCCGTGGTCTCTTTGAGCATCTTTTTTGAGATTGTTACTGAATCCGCAAAGAGCTGATGGAAATCACTCAGCTTTTTTGTTTTGTCGAATACGGCCTCAGCCCAGTCCCGTATTACGGAAAGCATCGTCCCTTCCACTGGGTTGCTGATCGCTTCGTAAGAAGGTTTTACCGCTTTCTTCGCGGCATTGGAGAAGGCATCGACGGTTACTGTCTGCACCTCACCTAAGGCCCAACTCAATCCTTCGAGAAACTGGGCAAAGATGATACCGGAGTTTCCCCGAGCGCCGGTGAGCGCCTGTTCCGCGATAGACCGCATCGTTTCTCCGGCAGAAGGGTATACTTTCCCGTTTTCAATAATCGAGTAGAATGTAGATGCAAGATTTGTCCCGGTGTCACCGTCCGGTACCGGGAAGACATTTATTCTATTGAGGTCTTCTTTGTTCTCAATAATGTAATTTCCGCCGGCAACAAAAAGCTTGAACAGCTGTTCCCCGGTCAAGGTTTGGACACTCATACAATCCCCATTAAAATTATATACTATTTAAGTCAAAAATAATCATGATTATCAATTATTTCAATAAAATAACCTTGTTTTTAACATTATTTTTACACATAATGAAGCAGTGGGACAATTTCTCCTCCTGGCAGGACTAAGCTTTCTCATCGGATCACTTCCCACCAGCATTATTACCGGAAAACTGCTCAAAAGAATTGATATCCGCGATTACGGCAGCGGGAACGCCGGAGCAACCAATACGTTTCGGGTCTTGGGCTGGAAAGCAGGAATAGTCGTTGCTTTAATAGATATCGGAAAAGGATTTATTACCTCCTTCGTCATCGCCCATGTGCGTATCTTACCCACTATTATCGGAGGATATGGAGGTCCGCAGGAGCTGTTGGGGATTATCTGTGTCGGAGCTGCCGTTGCGGGGCATATGTTCCCGCCCTTTGCAGGTTTTAGAGGGGGAAAGGGTGTGGGTACCGGTGCCGGCGGCATTTTTGGGGTGTTCCCTCTTGCAGGCAGCGTGTGTCTTGCGGTCTTTATCGTTACACTGCTCTTCTCTGGGTTTGTATCACTTAGTTCGGTCCTTGCGGCAGTGGCGCTTCCGGTTTCGAGCCTTATAATCCAGTTGATACGATCCGGTGAAGTCGATCTGCTCTGGCTCATTATAACTTCGGTAATCGCTGCGGTAATCGTTTTTATGCACCGTTCGAATATCAAGCGGCTTGCAGCAGGGGAGGAGAGCAGGGCGGAAAAATTGTGGCTATTCCGCCCTAAAAAGTAGTAAACATCGAAAATAATAAATATCGAAGGCGCGCTCTAAAAATAAATTATTCCGGCAATACGCAGACCGAACAGAATCGTAACCGCCATCATCACGAGTGTCACCCTTCCTATCCATCGGTGAACAACACGAAGTGCTTTCTTACCCGATGCTTTCGGCTTGAGCATTCGTGATCCGATCAACGGGGTCATGATGATCAATACGACCGTAATCAATCCAATAATAGAATGAGGGGATGAAAGATGATATCCGTGGGACACCGAAACCATTATTGTTGCGATCACCAATGCTATCACAGCACCGATGCCTCCCCCTGTTCCTAACCCTCTGTGGGTTTTAAGCCACCACTTCTTCCCCTTCCCGTAGCGGGAAACAAACATACCGGTGAGCATGGCGAGAAAAGAAAGCCCCATGAGAACCGCGTGTATCGGCCATAAAATACTGTATATATTCAAGATCTGCCTCCTTAATATTGTGCTTACTGCATTTGTTCGATTTCGGATAAGAACTCATCAATGATGTCCTGAAACTCTTCGCGCTGTTCCGCCCCGTATTGATGCTCCTCAGTGGCAACCACCCCCACAGCTGTAAACCATTTCCCTCTGCTTTGGACCCTATAACTTGCAACGACCGCACCGAGTTCATCGACTATCACTTCATCTCCTAAATATAGGGTGATCGGTCCGTAATGGGGAGAATCGAATTGGATCACTCTGTAGTAGTAGGAATCGGACAATTCGGAGTAGGTTACCTGCTCGATTTTCTCCCCCTCCGATTCGAGGTAGTAGATTGCCGCCTCTTTGTAATTCTCATCGATTCCTATGATCCCGATAAACGGCGCTCCATACCCGTCCACAGCACCTTCGCCCTCCGGATAGAATCTCCCCTCATCGTCGACGAAATAGGTAATACCGATAAGCATTTCATAGGAGAACACGGCAGTGCCCATGACGAGAAAGAGAAATGCTGCCAATACCTTTTTGTGTACGCTTTTCATAGTACTAACTCCTTATAAAAACCCTGCAGGGCAAGATCATAGGCCGCGGCAATACCTGTACCACCGCCTCCGATAACCGCTACCGTTGCTAACATAGGCCAAAGCATACAGTATTTATCAGGTATGGTAAACAACGGGCAGAGGGCAACGGCTTGACCTGCAACCGGGAGATGGGGTTAACTTGATAGCATGATGAACCGAACTGAACTGTATAACGAAATCTTTGAATATGTAGCAGAATTGACGATTATCGACACTCACGAGCATCTCCCCTACAGAGAGGAGGCTCGGGAGAAGCATACGGATATTCTCAAAGAGTATTTGGCTCACTATTTCAGCAGAGACCTGCTCTCTGCCGGTCTTTCTCCTGACGTGCTCGAGGAAGCCGTTGATGTTTCCATCCCCCTACAGTCCCGTTGGGAGATGTTAGAGCCGTACTGGGAATTGGCTCGGTATACAGGGTACGGCAGGTCGCTCGATCTCGCCCTGCAGGGACTGTACGGACTGGACGGTTTCTCCGCAGATTCGATACAGGCCGCGAATGAAAAGTTTCTTCCCACTCTCGAGCCCGGCCACTTCAACCGCGTGCTCAAAGAGAAATGCAGGATAGAGATAAGCGTATTGGACTCACTCGAAGAGGAAAAACTGGACTGCGATCGTACCTTTTTCAAACCTGTTTTCCGGACCGATTTCATGGTTTTTCCCCAATCGTGGCAGGACATTAAACAGGTCGAACAGTACTCTGGTATTACCGTTTGTTCATTCAGGTCCTGGCTCGAAGCGTGTGAAGCGGCACTCACTCATGCTGTTTCGAGAGACATAGCGGGCTTTAAATGTGCACTGGCCTATCTGCGAACACTTGCCTTCGACAGGGTAATACAGGCCGATGCGGAGCGGGATTTCAACCGGTTTTTTGAAGTGCGGCACATGCTCCACGATGAGGAGCAGCTGTTCTTTCCCGGAAAGGCGTTCCAGGATTATATGATGCACTTTGTCCTCGGATTTGCGAATAAGCAGGAGGCTGTTTTTCAAATCCACACCGGATTGCAGGAAGGAAGCGGAAATATAATCAATAACAGCGATCCGGCACTCCTCTCTCCGGTATGTGTCGAATATCCCGACATCTCCTTTGATCTGTTCCACATCGGATTTCCGTTTCAGGAGAAAATGGGGGTTATGGCCAAGACCTTCCCCAACGTGTATATCGATATGTGCTGGGCCCATATCATCTCTCCCGCCACTTCTATTCGCGCGCTTTCGGAATGGCTCGAATATGTACCGTACAACAAAATAAACGGGTTCGGCGGCGATTACAAGTTCGTAGACGGGGTGTACGGCCACCAGCTCCTCGCCCGGAAAAATATCTCTACAGCACTTGCAGACAAGGTAGAAGAGGGGCTTTTTTCAGTAGAGAAGGCGAAAGAGATAGCGAAAAGTCTTCTCTACGATAATCCGCGCGGTCTGTTCGGGTTTTAAAAAAAAGTTTCCCGATTGTTGATTTTATGCCATAATGTACATTAGGTTTATATTATGCAGGGAAATAAGCTTGTCACAACACTCCCCCGCGGCGGTTATATCGTAAAAACACCTATCGGGCAGTTTCAATTCGGGTCACCCCCCGAAACGATCAAAGACACCATGGTACTAAGCGGAGTACCGCAAGTGTTTGTCCTGCCGAGCAGGTTTTTTAATTGGGTAAAGGGAATAAGTGTTGCTGAAGTCGAGTTTCCTATCTACTACAATTTTTTTCTAAAAAAAAGGAAAACATATATCGTCTGCACTCGGGAACAGATAAAGAGGTTTGCTCGAGTGCTGCGCGAGGCGATTTTTGGTCCCCGCAATTTTGATATCTTTGTCGATTTCGCGGAGTCTACCGCGCCGGAGGCAGTCCCTGCTCTAAAAAAAGAACTGAGCTATTTTCGAAATAATATGAAACTCTCCGATTTGGTCGGATTTGTCCTCTTCGAGGACAACAAGGTTGCCATTCAGGGTGTTACGGTTTCTGTAGAAGATAACGGAAAAAACTTTGCAGTTGTCCACAAAGGGAAAAAACTAGCCGAGATACCGTGCGATATAAAATATCATCCCACGTATGACATCGGAGAGCGTCTTGCCGAACCTTTTACTCCTCCGCCGTTCGGTATTACCTGTTTAGGCCCGAGCCACGGGTTTGATCCAAGCGACAACACTTCCGGGTTCCTTCTCTGGATCAACAGGCGGGGGATCATGATCGACCCCCCTGTGAATACAACGGAATGGCTTATCGATTCCAATGTAAGCCCGAAATTGACCGACAGCATCATTCTTACTCACTGTCATGCCGATCATGATGCAGGCACTCTTCAGAAGATCCTCGAAGAAGGTAAAATAACTGTTTATACCACCCAAACAATCATGAACAGTTTTTTACGCAAGTACAGTGCTTTTACTGCGGTATCTCCTGATTATCTCAAGCAGCTGTTCGATTTTGTACCGGTGACCATCGGTAAACCGTTGTACATACACGGAGCACGGTTTTCCTTTTTTTATTCACTCCACTCGATTCCCACTATCGGATTCAAGATGGAACATGGAGGGAAAACATTTGTCTATTCATCCGACCACAATAACGATCCTCAATTACACAAGAAGCTGTTAGATGAAGGGGTAATCAATAAGAGCAGATATGAGGAGTTGCGCACTTTCCC
>CAZKZZ010000111.1:0-12854 GCA_964557375.1 uncultured Spirochaetales bacterium
TTGAGTGCTAATGATGGTCCTTTGCCCTATCTCTATGTCCCCGAGCTGGAACGGAACGCCTTATATCATGGAAAAGTGTTTCTTATCGAATCAGCCTGTGGGGAAAGATAAGGGGAATTTTTCTATGTTGTCCTCGGTCAGAGGGATCTTCTTGCTTAATAAAAAAGCATAGGATATTATTGAGTTATGATTTCAATTGATTATGACATTATCGTGTTTGAGGAAGAAAATACCTGTATTGCTTATTGTCCAGAATTGGATATTTCAAGTTGCGGGAAATCTATTAGTCATGCAAAAGAGATGTTAAAACAAGCAGTAAAACTGTTCATTGAAGAAGCTGAAAAAATGGGAACATTATATGATATTCTAGAAGAAGCAAATTTTAAAAAGAATGAAAATGGGATTTGGACTCCTCCAAGAATGGTTGCAACTGAATTTGTACATGAGCCTTAATGCCTAGAATTACTCCCATATCGCCAAAAAAATTACGGAAATTCTTTGAAAAGGAAGGTTTTACCTGTGTCAGGGTAGCGGGAGATCATTATGTTTTCACAAAGCCAGGAGTACCAAGACCTGTTGTTATTCCAGAGTGGCCGGAAATCCCGGTTTTTATAATTAAAAATAATCTAAGAACGGCAGGCATAAGCCGTGAAAAATATTTAAAAGCCATTCAGAAACTATAATCTTACTCTGGATTTTTTTCCCAGTCTACCTTGTCTTTAGTTATAGTATGATGTTATTTGATCAGATAAGCTCATACTATGTAAGCCCAACAGGCTTGTGTAACTGCTATTCGCATTATTAATTGCCGCAGGGCTAAGCAATTTGTTGACCATATATTTAACTCTTTCTGCAGGGCATTACAAGAGGACTAAACAAATAGTTTTCTAACTTTTACAAGAAACTAGTACGGACGGTGTGGTTACCGCAGTATTCCCTGCCACCGAGTCGGTATCTATTGGAGAAGATACCCTGGGAGGAGTAGTTGCCTATATTATAGAGCCAGGAGACCCATGGTATGTAGCGGGAGAACAGCGGGGCCTCATTGCTGCCACTGAAGATCAGAGCACCGGGATTCAATGGGCTATAGCACTATATCAGAATACATCTGTACCGGGTGGTACTGACACAGCTCTTGGTTTCGGTTCATCAAATACTGATAATATCATAGACCAGAATGGAGCCAAAGATACCTATGCTGCGGGTCTTGCCCGATCGTGTTCAGATGGAGGCTATGGAGACTGGTTTTTACCGTCTGGAAAAGAACTGTAAAAGTTATTCTTGAATAAAGATACAATTGGCGGTTTCGATGACGCTGAAGCTTATTGGAGTTCCTCTGAGGACAATGCTGACGCTGACCTTGCGTGGGTGATGCAGTTCAGCAATGGCCTATCATTCAACGTCGGTAAGAGCAATTCCTACTACGTTCGCCCTGTCCGGGCTTTTTAAAAACCTAACTATGTAACGAAATACAGGAGGTAATGTATTTAAAAAGCCGCAGTTTTAGTCCTGGCCCGACTTATTCCGCTTAAGTGCTCTACTCTACCCCCTCCGGCGAGAATCCTCCCAGCAACCGCTAAAGCCGGAACCGAGTCGTCGGTGAAGAGTCTTGTTGGATGGAAGAGGGGAAAGTCCCGGGTGCATCAGCATGAACTTCGCCTATACCAATCCTCGCAAAAACGATAGCGCCGGCATCACCCGGACACCTTCCGGACTTATAAAATCTTTCTTTCCAGAGTAATGGATTTGATACTCTTCTGTCCCGAAGAATCCTACTATTTTCACCCCCTGTCAAAAAAACTCGCGAGTAAATTGGAGGACCGGTGAAATAACTCGTATATGTAAGCGGTTCCGGGTACGACTCGGGGGTCGGTCGACCTCACCGATGTAACGATAACTACCGCTATAAGAGGACTTTTGCTATTACCTGCATGGATCTGGGGTCCTTTAAACTTATTCCTTTACCCTATCTCTAAGACCCCGGGCTTGGACAGGAGGGGGCCCGGCTTTCCGGGAGGCGGTTAGGGGACCCCTTGCCCGAAACTGTACAGACCGCTGTCTGGTCGAGTTGCTCCGCTGTTGACAGAATAATCGGTACTGCTTGAATAGCCAAACAATTAGGTCCGAAATGAATGAATGACCGGCTTATTCGGATATTCTATTATTTTCTTATACTCAATTGCGGGATAGCCGAATACGGTTACTGCATAGATAGAATGGTCTTTCGGCACGTTCAGCAACTTTTCCAGCTTTTTATGCGCGTATTGAGCATACCCGATTATACAGCTGCCGACATCCATGGTTTCACCGGCGAGCATCATGTATGTCTGTGCGATGGTACAATCTTCCGATGAAGATGTGCTTTTCGTAGGCGCGGCAATGCAGATAATGCAGGGTGCGTTCCTGAAAACGGGCATCTTTCCCGCGCCCCTCTCTTCGAAAAGATTTAGAAAACTCTCTTTGAGATCGCTTAGCTCGTGTTTAACCGACTTAGAAAAAACACCGATAAGTCCGAGTAATACAGGATTAAGAATTTTCGTCAAAGGTTTATATACGGACAACACCTCATCTTCCAACCGGTTTATGAGCTCCGGGGCTGTTACCACGTAGTATTTCCGTTGCCTGAAATTATGTCCGCTCGGCGCCAAATCGCCGTAATGTATCAGCTTCTTTACGGTTTCGGCTTCCAACGGCTGATCTTTATATGCCCGGATCGACCGTTTAGTGTAAAACAACGACCGTTCCGGAGGTAGGTCGTCGGGTAGAGATCGTATTATGAATGGATTTTTCTTATTGTCCGAATGGCAGCGTATCGCATCGGCGGGACAAACGGCTGCACAGTGTCCGCAGGATACACAACGCTCGCTTTTTTCTATAATAATTCGTCCTTCATCACTACGGCCGTCTTCTCTGCGCAGGATTTGGGGTGGACAGACATATGTACAGTTCATGCACAACGTACACCTATTATGATCGATTGTAATTGTCTGCATATTCATAAGCTTGACCTCGAAGATTATTTCTCCTCCGATGTTATCCGAAATACGGAAGTGAATCCATGCTTACATCAAGGTGGCTCTTTCAAAATTAGTTTTAGTTTTGAAAGAGCCGCATGTGTATACCTATGGCTGATCAGAAAAAATGACGGCAGACGAATAACAATGCACTCGCCACAAATCCGGTTCAGCTGTACCTTCTGAGAAACCGGACGATCTCCCCAGTATTGGGAGGACAGCCGTTAATAGACCGGTCGAATCCGCGGGTACACACCCCGATGCCTAAGCCGCTGCCGGACTCCCCACGCCATCCCTGGCCGAAGCGGACCTTCCCCGGGAGCTTCTCGAGCGAGCCCTCCTGCTTGAGCCGCTGGAGGGCGTGGACCACATTGCCGAAACAGGCCGAACACGCCTCTTTCGGTTCTATGTAATTACCGAACCGGCGGGCCACATTTACAGGAGGCTGGACCGCTTTCTTTTTTTCCCGGTCACCAAGCTCGGTAATTTCCGCCTGCCCGAGGTCCATGCTTCCCACACCGAGCTCTGCTGCTAAGGGTATGTATTCGATTCTCTCCGGATCGTATCCCATCAGGGTCGCTGCGTAGGCGTCCACGAGTACCGGGTCGAACCCGCCGATAATCCGGTCCATCCGTACAGGGTTACCGCCTCCCTCGTAGGAGAGGTCCCCTTCGATACCGTCGACAATGATGAGGTCCTGCCGGACCACCGTATTCAGTGCCGCGATGGGTTGGTGCAGTCCGATCCGGTGGTACCTGCTCTTTTCACTGTCCGGAATGCATCCTTTCATGTTTTTGAGAGCACAAGTGAGATCGGTCTGGCAGTGCCCTTTCAGCACGGGCAGGTTGATAAGATAATCCACACGGCCGGGGGCATCACACACATCGAGGGAGAGATCGCCTACAGTATAGCCGGTTGTGGTGTCCTTTTTGAGATCGAGGAGTGTGCAGCCGTACTTTTTTGCAAGACCGGTATGGCCGCAGCTCTTGAAGGCCCGGCCAGTGTTGCCGCCGGTCCAGGAGCTTTCCATAATGGTAATGTCCCTGCAATTGTGGTCATGCAGGTACTGAATGGTCCCTTCGGTAATCTCAGGATGTGTCGTGGCACCGGAGGAAGCAGGTTTGGCCATCACCAGATTGGGCTTGAGCCCGATCTTCATTCCAGGTTCTATCTGTTCTCCGATATGCATCGACTCGAGAAGCTCTTTTACCATGGCTTCAGGGTCATTGCCGTATATGACGTGCAAGCTTGTTTTCTTCATGTAAAAATCCTTATAAAAACGTGGAGTTTCGGCGGTATGATCGTGTAGCGGCTCGAGAAAAGGTATGAAAAAGCCGCCGAAACTCCCAAATTTTGAAATAAAAAACGAAGGTTTTTATTTCAAAAACCCCGTTCTCTTCGGATCGCCTCGTACGCTTCCTGGATCTCTCTGAACTTGTCCGCCGCGTACTGGGTAAACTCCTCAGGGAGCCCTTTCGAGGCAATCCTGTCGGGGTGGTTCTCGAGGACCAGTTTTTTGTACTGCTTCTTAATGGTTTCATTTGAATCAGCGCTGGTACAGCCGAGTATAGCGTACGCCTGGTCCGTGTCCGCGGCGTACCGCTTTCTGATAATCCTGTAATAATCCTGGGTAAACCCGAAAATCGAAACAGCTTCGAGAATGAGTTTTTCTTCACGGTCGCTTATTTTCCCGTCTGCGGCAGCCACTCGGACTAAGATATCGATCAAGAGGTCGAGAAGCTGTCTATGCTCTCGGAACTCGCCGTAGAACTGGCGGGCAAGGGCCTCGAACGATTCACCGGAGGAGAGGGCCGCCTCGAAAATCCTCACCGCCGTCTGTTTGCTTATCGGGTCGAGGTGGAGGTCCCTGTTCATAAAATCTTCAATGGTGGAGACCTCGGCTTTAGAGATGGTCCCGTCGGCCTGGGCTAATTTTGCGAGCATCGAGAAGGTTGCTACGAAAAAGGTAAGCTGCGCTTTCTGCTGGGGGGTACGCATGCCGGTCTGTCCGAATAGACCGGGACCGAAACGGCCGGTCTCACTGCCCATTGCCTGGTCGCGGGCAACATCGAGCCCGTGACCCAATGCGACCCCGGCGATCGCCCCTAGAGGGCCTCCTATGAAGAGTCCGATTGTTCCGCCTACGAGTTTTCCTATCCAACCCATGACTACAGCTTATCTATGAGCATCGAACACTTCCCCGAGGGTATGGGGAGTGTCTTTTTCTTCTCTCCTAACAGATTAAAGGTAAAGTAGTACAGTTTCTCCGATTCGAGCCGGATCTCCCATCCCCGTCCGCTCTTGTTGCTCAAGATGGTGATCATGTTTCGTTTGAGGGAGAGCCCTTCTATGCCCATGATTTCGAGTGTGGGGACGATCCAGTCTACAGTCTTACGGGGAAGACTGATATACAGCCCGATTACATTTTCTATCATGAGGGTGATCGATGCAAGAGCTACATAGGGGAGAAACAACGGACGAGGAAACCCCTCTTTACCGGGCCAGCTTGCAGGCCCCTCGCTGCGCGGCTGATACGCCTCGTAGATGTTTCCCGGTTTTTTACCTTCGGGATGGAGCGTGTCGAGTATGTAGTAGAGGTGCCTGATCGCGCATTCCCGGGCCAGATCGTACCGTGCGTATTTTTCGAGACCCTTGATGACCATGAACGTGAAGCAGGGATAGACCGAACCGCGGGCCCCTTTGCCTTTGGTGTCAAACATCGGTTCCGAAGCCGCCAGAGTGGGGAAGGGGTTTTCAGTTCCGAAACTATCCGGGTCCTTCAAATGGGCGATGAGTCTGTTTGCTTTGTTTTCGTTGGGGATTTCCGCGAGCAGGACCCAAAACGATGCTATTGTCTTTACCTCGATTTGGGTCTCCTTCCGGTCGAGGTCGAAATAAAAGCCGGCCTCTTCGTTCCACATCATTGTGTTGATTCTGGTCTTGATCGAGAAGTACTGTTTCTTGTACTTAAAGCTGATCTCTTTATCGTTTAAGATGTCTCCGAGTGCCGACATGTAGAGTGCGTTGATCGCCATCTGCGCGTTGAAGTCGACCGGATAATAGAGCCGTTTTCTCGGCGAGTTGGCCATCATGGTAGCTTCGGCAGGCACAGCATAGAGACCGTTCTCTTTTTTGAATGTATGTTCAAGCCAGGAGAAATAGTTTTCTAGAATCGGCATTACTTCTCTGATTCGTTTTTTCTGGCCCACTTTATGGTAGATATTGTACTCGGCCCAGGAGAAGAGAGGAGGTTCTACTCCCCTCGAGTTCTTGTCGCGCAGTTCCGGCTTACCGGTAGATTCACTATATTCACACCGTATTGCACCGTCATCTTCCTGTTTTGAATAGAAGTTGTCCAGAAGAGCAGTTACCGGGTAATGTCTGTTGCTGTACACCAGAAAAAACGTCGAAAGAATGGATTCAAATTGATGAATTGTACTGTTTTCCGGATAATTAAAATATTTCGGTTGTAGTCCGTTTCTTTTTGTTCCTTTTTTCCAAAAATCCTGGATCCAGGCCCAGGTCTTTTCATAAATGTCCACAAAATCCTGATCATAGAAATGAATAGTGGGGAAATCTTTTTTGACCACTGTGGCTCCTTTAACGTCCATATGAATTGCTCTCGTTTTTTTAACTCGGTTTCAAACGGTATAATCTTCATGGAATTGGGAAAATGTATATATTTTTCTTTATAATAATAAAATGAATTATTGGGGAAGTCAAATTTTATGCATCTAAAGAGCGTCATCTTGACATGGACCCGGCCTCCCGATAAGGTGCTTCAATATGATCGATAAAGATGAATTGTACAAGACCGCGGATTTGGCTATGCTCGGGCTCACTGACGCGGAGGCCGAAAAGCTGAGTGAGGCGGTCTCTCAGATGCTCGAGTATTTCTCGGTAATGTCAAATATCGATGTCGACGGGCTCGAACCGACAACCCATGCACTGGCAAAAACGAACCGTTACCGAGAGGATACCGTCCATGAAACAGAGGGTAATAGAGAACGTGCTGATAAGCTCGTTGAAAACGCGCCCGAAGTGGAAGACCGCTTTATCGTCATTCCCAACGTGCTTTAATCGCACCCTGAGCGTAATGAAAAGGCAGACCTATGTCCGAGACACTGTTAAACTGGAGTACTATTTTTATCCATTCTCAGGAAAAAAAACGATACATACAGTATGTCTCCGCCTGGGAAGAGAAGATCCGCTCCTTTCTCCAGTTTGATGCAGCCAAAGGACTGGCCCTTGCCGACGAGCTCATCCAACAGTCGGATATCATCGAGACGACCGATGAGTTTACAGGCGTTCCTTTCGGAGTAAAGGACAATATAGCGGTAGAGAACTTCAACCTCACCTGCGGTTCGAAAATGCTCGAAAATTTTGTAAGTCCCTACACGGCCACCGCGGTGGAAAGATTGGTACGGCGGGGCGCGATTGTTGTAGGAAAAACAAACCTCGATGAGTTCGGCATGGGTTCATCTACTGAAAACTCGGCCCTCTCTCCTACGCACAATCCCTGGGACACAACCCGCGTTACCGGAGGTTCGAGCGGCGGGTCCGCCGCGGCTGTGGCGGCAGGTCTCGTCCCCTTTGCCTTAGGCACGGATACCGGCGGCTCGGTCAGACAGCCTGCCTCATTCTGCGGCGTATATGGACTGAAACCGACCTACGGCTCCGTGTCCCGTTACGGACTGGTGGCATATGCATCATCCCTGGAAGTAATCGGGGTCATTGCCCGGGAGGTGGATGTCTTACATTCTGTTTTTAAGACAATACGGGGGATCGATCCGCTCGATCATTCCACTAATGAGTACGAACCGGTTCGGAGGCGGGAGATAAAAACGATCGGCATTCCGGCTGAAAAGCTCGATCTGAAACCTGAAGTGCAGGCGGGATATGACCACTGCAGAGCCACCCTCGAGAAGATCGGCTACGAAGTTCGGGAGGTGGAGATCCCATCCCTTCAATACGTTGTACCGGCGTATTACACCATAGCTACTGCTGAGGCGAGTGCGAACCTCGCCCGATACAACGGCATCCGCTACGGATTACGGGCGGAGAACAGCAGTGATTCACAAGAGCTGGTTCGTGTAACCCGGGAGACCGGTTTCGGGGACGAAGTGAAGATGCGGATTCTCTTGGGCACCTACGTCCTCCGTTCCGGATTTCAGGACCAGTACTACGTGCGGGCCCAGAAAATTCGAACGGCAATACGAAACGATATCGACCGCGTTTTTCAGGATGTCGATCTTCTTTTGATGCCCACTTTCCCCACTGCCGCGTTCGAGCACGGCAGCAGTGAGATGGACCCGTTCCAGCAGAAACTCGCGGACAAGTTTACCAGTACGGCAAACCTGGCAGGAATCCCCGCCCTCTCGTTTCCGGTGGGTATTGAAAACGGTGTTCCGGTGGGCATGCAGCTGATGGCACCGGCGTTCGCGGAAGAGATGCTCTTCGATGCGGTAAACCGCTATGCGGAGGAGTACCCCGTACCCGAATGTCCCGGATTCAAGCAGGGATGGAGTTAAGCGATGTACACCTCATTTATCGGATTGGAGATACACATCAGACTCCTTACAAACACGAAGGTGTTCTGCAGCTGTAAGACCTCGTTCGGTGAAGAACCGAACACCAATGTGTGCCCGGTGTGTATGGGGTATCCGGGAGTACTGCCGGCATTGAACCGTGAATCAATGAAAATGGCATACCTGGTGGCCCGTACCCTCAACTGCACCCTGTCGGAACAGACCCACTTCGAGCGGAAAAACTATTTTTATCCTGATATGCCCAAGAATTATCAGATATCCCAGTACGCCACACCGGTGGGGACAAACGGCTATATCGATGTGGAAACCGGGGGTGAGAAAAAAAGAATCCGTATCCATGATGTTCATTTAGAAGAGGACGCGGGGAAGATGGTCCATTCCGGAGGCGCCACTTACTGTGATTACAACAGGGCCGGGACTTCCCTATTAGAAATAGTCACCGAACCGGACCTCGTAACCGGTGAAGACGCCGAAGAGTTTATCCAGGAGTTCCGCAGAGTGGTCAGGTATCTCGGTGTGTGCGACGGCAACATGGAAGAGGGATCACTCAAGTGCGATGCCAATGTGTCGGTCAATGAAGATGGCCGCGGACTGGGGAAAAAGGTCGAATTAAAAAACCTCAACTCTTCCCGGTTCGTGAAAAAAGGGCTCAACTACGAGATAGAGCGGCAGATAGAGGTACTCGAAGAGGGAGGAGAACTGTTTCAGGAGACCAGATTGTGGGATGAGAAAAGCGGCACTACCACGGTTATGCGGACGAAAGAGAGCGCGCACGATTACCGCTACTTTCCCGAACCGGACCTCCCGCCTTTTAAAGCGGACGGACAATTTTTAAAAGAAGTGGAACGGTCCCTGATCGAGCTTCCCCTGGAAAAACGGCAGCGGTTCGCCTCGCAGTACGAGCTTCCCGACAATCAGGTCCGGTTTCTCTGTGAGGAAAAACCAATTGCCGATTTTTTTGAACGGACAGTCTCTCTCGGGGCCGACCCCGAGCAGGCTGCAGTGTGGCTGAGCGGGGATATTCAGAAAATCCTCAATAGAGAGGGACGCGAACTCGGAGAAAGCCCCTTCTCACCGAAACGGCTTACCGGACTCATCACCATGGTCAAAGAAGGGAAGATAAGCGGGCGAATAGCCAAAGATGTGGTAGAGCGGATCTACAGTGAAGATAAAGACCCCGAGCTGATCGTTGAGGAACAGGGGTGGGAGCAGATCGACGACACATCTGCCGTTGAGGCAATGGTGGACCAGGTTATTGCGGAACAGCAGAAAGCAGTTACCCAGATAAAAGAAGGTGATCAGAAACCGATCGGATTTTTGGTCGGTCAGGTGATGAAGCTCTCCTCGGGAAAGGCCGACCCGAAACTGGTGCAGAAACTGCTTCGGGAAAAATTGTTATAAGGCGGAAATCATCCATGAATTATTACCGAACGCATGTATGTAATGAATTGCGAAAAGATGATGTGGGAAAGACAGTACGGCTCTCCGGATGGGTCCATAACACGAGAGACCATGGGGGTGTACTGTTTATCGACCTTCGTGATCATTACGGCATTACCCAGCTGGTAAGCAACCCGGACGCGCCTGTTCACGATGAACTTTCCAGACTGTCCAAAGAGACCGTCATCCGGGTGGAGGGAGAGGTCATCATGCGGGATGAGGAGACCCTGAACCTGAAACTGGACACCGGAGAGGTCGAAGTGATGGTCACTTCGTATGAGGTGCTCGGCTACAGTGAGGGACTCCCCTTCCAGGTATTTCCCGAAGAGCAGGCCCCTGAAGAGCTGCGGCTCAAGTATCGGTATGTGGACCTGCGTAAAAACCGCATGCACAACAACATCATCATTCGTTCGAACATTATCTCCACGGTACGTGAGATCATGACCGGGCTCGGGTTCAACGAAATCCAGACCCCGATACTTACCAGTTCCAGCCCGGAAGGGGCCCGGGACTATCTCGTGCCCTCACGTCTCTATCCCGGCCGTTTCTACGCGCTTCCTCAGGCCCCTCAGCAATACAAGCAGCTTCTCATGGTTGCAGGTTTCGATAAGTATTTTCAGATTGCCCCCTGTTTCCGTGATGAAGACGCCCGTGCCAACCGGAGCCCGGGAGAGTTCTATCAGATCGACTTAGAGATGTCTTTTGCAACCCAGGACGATATTTTCGCCGTGGTAGAAACACTGTTCGACACGCTGTTTCACCGGTTCTCCTCCTGGAAAGTGGACAAGCCCCCCTTTCGAAGAATCCCCTACAGAGAGGCGATGCTCACCTATGGAACGGACAAACCGGACCTGCGCAATCCGCTGGAAATCCGGGATGTTACCGCGGCCTTTGAAGGATCGGATTTTAAAGCGTTCGCCGGGGTCATCGAAAAGGGCGGTGTAGTCAGGGCGGTCAAGGTGCCGGGTATTGCCGGTAAACCGCGCAGCTTTTTCGACGGGATGATCGAGTTTGCCCAGTCGGTCGGATCGAAGGGGCTGGCCTATATGATCTGGACCGGTACGGAGGTAAAAAGCCCCATAGCGAAGTTTCTCACCGAAGAGCGGATCGCCTCCATTGCCGAAGTGTGCGAAGCAGGAGAGGGGGATGTGGTCTTCTTCGTCTGCAGTAAGGAAAAAGAGGCTGCCCGTATCGCCGGCGAGGTGCGGATCAAACTGGGGGAGGAGCTCGATCTGCTCGAAAAAGATGTCTACCGGTTCTGCTGGGTAGTCGACTACCCCATGTTCGAATGGAGTGAGGAGGAGAAAAAGGTGACCTTCTCTCACAATCCGTTTTCCATGCCCCAGGGCGGACTCGAAGTACTCGAGAACCAAGACCCCCTTACCATACTCGCCTATCAGTACGATATCGTGTGCAACGGAGAGGAGCTCTCATCCGGTGCGATCAGAAACCACAGGCCGGATATTATGTACCGTGCGTTCGAGATTGCCGGCTACTCCCACTACGATGTAGATGAGAAGTTCGGCGGTATGATAAACGCCTTCAAGCACGGGGCCCCGCCGCACGGGGGAATTGCTCCGGGGTTAGACCGCATCGTCATGCTCCTGACCGGAGAGAAAAATCTCCGGGAAGTGGTTGCTTTCCCTCTCAACCAGAAGGCAATCGACCCGATGATGAATACCCCCAGGGAAGTAACCGAAGGGCAGCTTCGGGAACTGCATCTGCGCGTCGTAAAAAAGGATGAAAAAAAGAAAAACTGACCGTACACGGAAGCTCCGGCTCTCTCTCTTTTTGCCGGCGGTACTCTTCCTGCTCTTTCTCCTCCCGGGATGTAACGGCGGAGTCGAACCCAAGACTACTGATACCCGGTTCTACCTCGGGACGGCCTGTACCATTACCCTCTACGATCGGGTAAAATCGACACTGCGTGACGCGGCCTTCGATCAGGTGGAGGATGTGGAACGCCGTATGAGTTTTAAGCGTGCCGAGAGTGAAGTGACCTCCGTAAATAAAGAAGCCGGGAAAACCCCGGTACGCGTCTCTCCCGAAACATTTTACGTAATCGAGCAGGCGCTCCGTTTTTCGAGGTTAACCGGAGGAGAGTTCGATATCACGGTGGGACCATTAGTCCAATTGTGGGGAATCGGTACGGAAGAAGCGGCCGTACCTGAAGAAGAAGCGGTCGAGAAACTGCTCCCGTTAGTCGATCATTCCAAGGTCGTTTTGAATGAAAAAAAGCGCACCGTGTATCTGGAGCGGGAGGGGATGAAAATCGATTTGGGAGGCATTGCCAAAGGATATGCTGCCGACGAGGCTGTTTCCGTTTTAACGGAAGCGGATGTGAGGAGGGGGATTATTGATTTCGGCGGGAATATTTTTGTACTCGGACGGAAAAACAAGGAGACTCCGTGGCGGGTGGGAATACAGCACCCCCGGGGGAGGCGCGGTTCATTCCTCGGGATTCTCGAAGTTACCGATAAGGCGGTGGTCAGTTCGGGAGATTACGAGCGGTTTTTCCTCCGAGACGGTGTACGGTACCATCACATTCTCGACCCCGACACCGGCTATCCGGTCCGCAACGCTCTGGTAAGTGTAACTGTCGTGGCAGAGGATTCTCTTACCGCCGACGCCCTTTCCACAGCTGTATTTTCAATGGGATTGGAGCGGGGATTGTCATTTTTGGATTCCCAAATGGAGGTAGAAGGTATTTTTGTGACCGAAGAAAACAAGGTCTACCTCACAGACGGTCTCTCTACAGCGTTCACGCTCACTGATTCCGAGTTCTCGATTGCCGCACCGTAAAACATCACTACAGGGCGATCACAAAAAGGGCCCAGTTTACGGCCGTAAT
>CAZKZZ010000112.1:0-12850 GCA_964557375.1 uncultured Spirochaetales bacterium
CATTTGACGACCTTTTTTCTTATCCCCCAAAACTAACTCCTACCAAAAATCCGATATCGGCGTATATTCAGTATATTAAAGACGAACCGCATATTCTTACTTGGCTTTTTAATTCATTTATCGTCTGTACCTCTGCGAGCTTGATTTCTACACTTTTTGCAATACCGGGAGCATACAGTATCTCGAGACTTCGATATAAAGGGAGGACACTAATCGTTTTCCTTATTCTTCTTACGCAAATGCTACCTCCTGTTTTTTTGGTAATTCCGGTATATTTGATTTTTGTCAACTTGAGACTCCTCGATACCCTTGTAGCACTTGTTATTGTCTATACAACTCTTACTATTCCAATAGGCATTTGGTTTTTAAAAGGATTTATTGATTCTATTCCAGGAGAACTTGAGGAATCTGCCATCGTAGACGGCTGTTCCGTTATCAACACAATTCGGTATATCCTTTTACCCCTTATTATTCCCGGAATCATCGCAACAGCTTCATGGTCCTATATAATCGCCTGGAATGAATATTTATTTGCTTTCACCCTTATTGACAGAGCTAGCAACTGGGTAGTTACAATAGGTCTCGCCTCTTACATAGGTGAGTATTCTACTCCCTGGGACCAGATCATGTCGGGTGCAGTACTGGCCACATTACCGGTAGTTTTCCTTTTTATGTTTTTCCAGCGCTATATTGTTAGTGGACTTACTGCCGGAGCTGTAAAAGAGTAGATAAAAGTATCATCATTCCGCCAAAGACGCACCAAGCCGATAAGCCTGATCGAGCAGCTTCTTGTTCGAGGCAATATCACCCGGTCCGTCTGCACTTCCGTAGACAATATCGACAATCTCCGATCCGGTATACCGGTATGCGTCTTGGAACATCCGTATAGCATTGACGGCCCCCGACGCATACGGGTCCTTGTCCCCATAGACCAGGATGATCCCGATCTTTTTTCCCTCAAAATTGTTCTTCTCTTCTGTAGCAATTGCGTAACACCTGTCCATGAACAGTTTCGTTTGTGCGGAGACTGTAAACCAGTAGACAGGAGATGCAATGACCAGAGAGCCCGCCTCTTTTAAGAGCGGATACAATTTCTGCATATCATCGATAACCGTACACTCAGAATCAGCCGACTGCTGGCAGGAGTCACACGCGGTGCAGGGGCCGATATCCATATCGTGGAGAAAAAAGCTCTCGACAGACCCCCCGGCGTCTCTGATTCCTGCTTCGGTGCGCTCGGCGAGCAGTACACTGTTTCCGTTTTTCCGGGGACTGCCGATTACAATGATTGATTTTTTCGAATCCATTTACTTCTCCAATTTCCTATTCCAAACTGGTAATTATTTTCTCTTTATTCAGAAACCGTGTCAAATAGAAATCAATACTAAAAAGGATACAGGCACCGGCGAGAACAGTCCCAACAGCGCCCCAGCTAATCATTCCCCCTCCCCCTGCCAGCGCTCCCGCTGCACCTAACAGTCCGAAAATGAGGATGAATATTACCAGATTGAAAATCCTGTTCTCCCGCATGCCGAAAAAAAGCTGGATAAAACCGAGAAGCCCTCCAAACGCTGCAAGCACCACGGGGAGGGCAAAAAGAACATAGAACAGCAGGGGGGCCGCGGGAAGCACCGGTCCCGTTCCGCCCGGCGCGCCGGAGATAACCGACGAGGCTATGGTGAGGATGGCCGTTACTACGATACCCGCAGCATACCCCGGAATGACCACTCCCCCCACCTTGCCCATCCAGAAGGTGCGTAAATCGACCGGGGTACAGAGCAGCGCTTCGATCCGCCCGGCCCGCTTTTCATTGACGAATGCCTGGCTCGAGACAATCAGCACGACATAAATACTCAGCACGGTTGCCATATAAAAGATTCCGGTTTCACTTATCCCGGACCCGGCCCCGAACTGAACAAATCTCGGACCAGCAATGACTCCCCAAATAATGACAAACATAAGGATCGAGAACAGCACCCTCTTATTGGAGAGCATATCCTCGAGTTCTCTCTTGGCAATTCTCCACAGCAAAACACCAGTACTATACATACTTCTCTACTCTTCTTTCTGCTCAGCTGCAACGATATTCATGTACACCTCTTCCAAGGTTTTCGTCGACCGTTTGAACTCATCGATTTCGATATCCTCCATTACAAGCCGTTTCAGGCTGAACTCCGGTTTCGAGAGGGAGCAGACCAGGGTCCCGTCATGTACAGCCACTTCTGCTACCGCCGCATCGTCTAGAACAATCTTTCGGGCCCGGTCCAAATCACGCTTGTCTGCAAGAGTTATGATGACCTGCGGTTCGCTGAAGCTGCTCGTCAAGACATCCAGCTGGTCCCACGCTTTAATAGAGCCGCGGTCCAGGATTGCAACGCTCGAACACAGCTTTTGGACCTCATCGAGATTATGAGAGTTGAAAAATACGGTCATCTCCCGATCAGTAGAAAGTTCGACGATACGCTTTCGAAAATCGACTTGGGCTTCCGGGTCGAGCCCGGCGGTCGGCTCATCCAAAAAGAGAACTTCAGGGTCGTGGACCAGTGCCCGGGCCAGGGCCAGCTTTTTTTTCATCCCGGTCGAAAATGTTCCCACTTTTTTATCCAATGCATGGGAGAGGCCCACTTCGGCAAGCAGTGTCTTGATTTTATCTTCCCGCTTTTCTACACCGTAGAGACCGGCAAAATACTCGAGATTCTTATAGGCGGTAAAGGTCTCGTACATGCCGTGCTTTTCCAGTACTACACCCGTTTCTGCCCGGCGCGCGGGGCTTTCTCCCAGCCGGGACCCCATCACCAGTGCTTCGCCTTCATCGGGGTCCAGCAGACCGAGGAGAATCAGCATTGTTGTCGTCTTCCCCGCACCGTTCGGACCTAAGAATCCGAACACCTCTCCTTTTTCTACGGAAAACGAGATGCCCTCCAAGACTTGCTTTTTATCAAACGATTTTTTTACGTTAGTGACTTCGATAACACCCATGCATCAAAATCCTACAAGGTAGCGATAATTTTCTCCCGGTTAAATCGAGGTCCGATTCTGCTAATAAGCAGATAGCTCAAAATGAATACAGCCGCTGCTATCACGACTATAAATACAGGTTTGAAAATGACCACACCGGTTATCTGTACGATGACGAGGGCCACAAATGGAAGAACAATAATCCCTGCTGTCTGTTGAGCTTCCATAAAGGTCTTCGCCTTCAGCGAGACGAGAAGTGTAACCGAGAGTCCCAATAGGGAAACAGCAGGCGAGAGCAAAAGGATGGCCGGAATCCATATCAGAGACCGTACGATAAGAACGCCGATCAGCAGAAAGGAGACCAGATTGATAATTACAAAGTATGCGATGAAGGCGAGCAGGGTAATGAGAAAAGCGGGTATGAATGAACTCAGCAGTTTTCCCTGCAGGAACTCCCGGTTCGTTACCGGCGTGTAGAGCAGTGTTTCGAGCGTTTTTCTCTCTTTTTCTCCAACGATCGAATTGGCAGCAATAATCGAAGAAACCATCAGCGGGATAATCATAAAGAAGGGAAGAAAGCTGAAATTGAGAAAAATGTAGAGGATTTGATACGTAAGCTCGGAAAACTGATCAGGAACCGAATAAAACGGAATAATCTTTTCGAACTGCTCCACTCCATTGATGGAATCCAGTCCTACTTGGTTGATCACGATCAATATTGCAAGCGGGACCACAATGCAGAGGATCAGGGGGACGATAATCATCGGGATGATGACCATCTTGTTGGCAGTAACTTCTTTGATATCTTTTTTGATAATCGCTTTGATTCTATTCCATTTCATCTCCGCTCCTCCCGATGTAATGAAAATAGGCATCTTCCAATGTGGGCTTGAGCTGGACTACTTCCGTAACCGATTGCCCCTTGTCCATCACCTTCTTAATCAACGCGTTTATATCGGTTTGATCTTTGAAAGGGTGCCGGTGTTCGCCTTCCGTCGTTTTAATAATGACTATGTTCTCCTTCTGTACCGAACTGATTATCTCGCTTTTTGCCCCGCTTACTACCATACTCCCGTCCGTAATAAATCCGAAGCTGTCACAGATACGTTCTGCTAAAGGGAGATTATGAGTACAGAGAAAAATAGTCGTTTTGTTCTCTTCGGCAAGCTTGCGAATCAAATCAGTTACTTCCTTTGCTTTTTCTGGGTCCAACCCTGCCGTCGGTTCATCGAGAAAAATGAGCTCGGGTTCGTGCAGAAGCACCCGTGCTAAATGGACCCGTTTTTTCATCCCGGTAGAAAACGAGCCGAGCTTGAGGTCCCGTTTTTCCCACAGCTGCATTCTGGTCAACAGCTGCTCAATCCGTTCATTCGCTGCGGCTGTTGAGAGATCGTAGAGGGACGCAAAAAACTGCAGGTTTTCATACACGCTCATGCTTTCATACATGTGGGCGAGTTCCGCGAGCGTTGACGTTTTTCTCCGCACCGTCTCATCACTGGAAACGATTCCCAGCACCTTGGACTCACCACTGGTAGGCGTGAGTGTACCGTTTAAGAGCCTGACTGTTGTCGTTTTTCCTGCACCGTTCGGCCCGAGAAACCCAAATATCTCTCCCCGCCTAACCGTTAAATCGAGCCGGCTGAGTCCGATTACTCCGTTATCGTAGGTTTTCCCTAGTTGCTCTGTCCGAATAGCTATATCTTCACTCACCAGCTGCCGCCTTATACTTTTTCTTGAAATCCGTAAAAAAAATAATTAAAAATTGAGAGGTTTTTCTTTTCGATACACTGTTCCGTGAAACTTCGCTACACGCTCCCCCGTATCATCGGTTACATCCACCTCATACGTAGCCAATTTCGGATGCATAGAGAGCTCATGTGCTTCCGCGTAGAGGGTCCCTTCTCGGACAGCTTTGAAAAAAGATATGTGAACATCGATGCCCATAGAAATAGTACCATAACTGTTCGAGGCGGCGGCAAAAGCATAATCCGCTAAGGTAAAAATCGCTCCCCCCTGAACAGTATCAACACTATTGAGATGGTCCTGTTTTATCTCCATTTTAGTTTTAGCCCAGCCCTTACCGATATCGGTAAGTTCGATTCCGGAAAGTTTTGAGTAACCGTCTTTTTGAAAGTACTCAATAAGTTTTTTCTCGTCAAATCGAAGGTATTCTTCAGCCACAAGCTTATCCTCCCGGTGTACTACGAGACCGCTACGATGTAATTTTTTCTCGGAAGTGTTCAGTAAACTCTTTTTCCCCTAGTATTTCAAAAAAGACGGACTTTCCGCTTTTAAGTAATACCTGGGTAACACTCCCCGCAAGAAACTTCTTTATTTTAGAAACCGGCGGCTCTTCCCGTCCGTCCTTTTTTCCGTCGATGATGTCCATTGCACTGCTTCGGGCAATCCACTGGATCTTTTCAATCTGAGACAGCTGCAGATGAAATTCGGTTTTCTCATAATCGGAATCGCGCTGGACAAGTTTACTGAGCCAGTTTTCTTTCTCAAAGTCTTCGAATATGAGCTTTTCATTGATGTGGTAGAGGAGCCCGGGAAGATCGTAGAGTCGGGTATTGGAATTTCCGAGGAACTTGGCAAACGTACGATATACAACTTTACCCTCGAACCGTTGCTCTCGCTCGTTCCAAAATGCTTCGGGGTCTGTGCTTTTTTGTGCCATACGAGCTACAGTATAGCGTTATCTCGGCAACTGAATCAATGTTTTTATAGTATAGTCGTCGGAGTCCGTTTCTAATTTGAACTCTAAGATGTAGTAATCGTACTCTTCATCGAGTTCCATCTTAAACGTAGCTGTTCCAACGTTTCCATTGTCATTGTGCATTTCGGAAGTAACTTCTTCCTTTTCCTCATCGACTTCGATGTCTTTGAACTCGAACGGCTCATAATCGTAGGTGAGCGGACCGGTATCGAAGACCTCATCATCCTTTATTTTGTCCCGGTCTTCAACATCCGGATGAAACTGCTTGTAAATATCGTCTCGGTTTTCTTTATTGAGAGCGTCTTCGAACTTTTCTACCCGCTCCTTCATCTCGACCCCGATCTCCGGCTCAAACAATTCACAGGAGAGCATTCCGAATGCAATTAAAACCAGCACCGCGAGACCTGCATGTAGAGCTTTTATATGACGATTCATCTAATCCTCCTTAGATTTCTGCTTAGATATCAGCCTCTACCAGGTAGGGGACTATTTCCTTTTCGAACCTGGAGAGAAATTGCTTGTACACCTCTTCAAACCGGGTGTATTTTTTGTTTTCCAAATCCATAATATATTTTGATTTCAACGCCACATACATCCGCCCTGTAACGTACCGCCGCAGCGAGAGTGCGGAAAGAGCATAATAACGGATATTCATCCGCATATAGCTCGTGTTCACTTCGAGCGGAAAAACCGTCTCCTGGTAGTACTCCTGGCGGGCATCCTTCCCCTGCTCCTCTTCTATCTTTTTTAATTTCTCCCGTTCGGTTTCGACCCTTGCCCTGTTTTGTTCGTAGACCGGAATAAGCTCTTGAAGCTCTCCGATCAAGTTCTCGAGCTGATTGTCGACCCGCTCAGCAGCACCTGCAGGATCTTCGAGGAACTGTTCGCTCTTTTGGGCATTCCACGCGGAAAAATCGAGCTCCCCCCGTTTTACCTTTACTTTTTCTCCGGGGGGTTCTCCCGGCCGGACCTCGACTCCTTCTTCAGTACCCAATTCCACAGATTCGCCTTCCGAGGAGACCTCGACCATACCGTCTTCCACAGCGATGAATGAAGATCCGTCCGTTCCGGAAAACACGGTAAACTCCGTTCCCCGTACCCCGGCTACCACGCTGGGTGTGGTAAAACTCGGCTCCCTGCCGAAGGTTTTACTTATCTTGAAACTTGCCGAGCCGAGAGCGGTGTTGTACACCGACTGCTTCTCCCCTCCGCTCTCTTTTTCGAGAAATGTGAACACCGTATTCGGAGAGATCTTAATTGTACTGTAATCCCCCTGCTCGAGCTCGGCATAACTTGCATCGGAGGTAATGACCGTATCTCCTTTCTCTACCGGGTCTCCAATGTAGAGCTCCCAGAGATCACCGGAACTGTCCCTGAGATCGACCCACCCTTCTACATATACCGCAGTACCGTCATCCGCAGCCAGATGAACACCGCATACAACTGAAAGTAAAAAGACCACTAGTACTATTGAAATTAGTTTTTTATTCATGGCTACATCACCTTAAACCCGTAAATGAGCGGGAAGGGACCTTTCCTTCCGTCGAGAAGCAGGAGAAAGGTTCCGTTCTTCGCTTTTATCGTTGCTACAACGGCTGATGATTCGATATATTTATCAAAATACACCTCCACTTCCATTGTTTCAGCAAACTTTTCATACGTGGAATCATCTACCCGGTCCAAAGAGGCAATGGCGTAATCTTCCATCTTAAAACCTGCGTTCTCGAGGTTCCCGTAGAGGATATCCAAATCCTGCTGCATAAGGAGGATCTCACCGTCAAAGAGGAACGGTTTTTGTGATAGATCTGATAGTTTTTCCGATTGACCCTGATTGAACAGATCGACCACTTTGGCCACTGATTTCTCATTATCAGCGATCGGTACTGTAGCACAGGAGAGAAAGGCGAAAGCGGCGAGTACGGCAATAAGCGCTTTTTTTATCATCTTGACCTGCCTTGTTCTTACTCTAAGAAACTCATTTATTACCATAACCCCAGAAAGGAAGAAAATCAACTTAAATTTGTAGATTCTCCGCCACCGATTGCTTAAGGGGAGTGAGCTCTTTATAATAGTGTTCCTATGAAAACCTACCAAGAGATCAATCGGAAAATAGAATCAAAGCAGGCTGTCGTCTTAACGGCTGAAGAAATAATCGGGTACGTGGAAGAAAAAGGGCTCGAGCAGGCTGCCGAAGATGTTGATGTGGTAACAACAGCTACATTCGGGCCGATGTGCTCCTCCGGCTGCTTTTTGAACTTCGGCCACAGCACTCCGAAAATACGCATAACCGAAGCGTGGCTCGACGATGTCTCCCTCTATTGCGGTATCGCTGCAGTTGACGCGTATCTCGGGGCCACCCAGCTCCGCCATAATGATCCGGCAAACATGTACTACCCGGGTGAGTTTCGGTTCGGCGGCGGTCATGTTATCGAAAAGCTCGTAGCCGGGGAAACGGTCCAGCTCTTCGGCTTGTCATACGGTACGGATGATTACCCCCGGCGGGAGATCCGGACCTATTTGACCATAGATGATCTCAATCAGGCAGTTATGGTCAATCCAAGAAACTGTTATCAAAACTACAACGTGGCCATAAACTGTTCCGAAAAGACGATATACACCTATCTCGGTATCCTCAAACCGAACATGAAAAATCTCACCTACAGTTCTGCCGGCCAGCTCTCTCCGCTGCTCAACGATCCCTTCTACAATACGATCGGGATTGGGACAGGAGTATGGCTCGCCGGGGCCCACGGGCATGTCTATGCGGAGGGCACACAGCATGCGCCGACCTGTGACCGGGGTGAGAACGGTGTACCGACCGAAGGCGCGGGGACACTGGGACTTACCGGAAACATGAAGGAGATGAATGCCGCATTTGTCAGGGGCGTGAGCTTGAAAGGATACGGGGTATCACTCGCATTGGGAGTAGGCATTCCCATACCGATTTTATCACCAGAGATTTTGCGCTATACGACTGTGCGCGACAGTGAAATCCTGGCAACAGTTATTGATTATTCTCGAGACTACCCCCAAAAAACGGGAAACGAATTGATCAAAATAAGTTATGAAGAACTCAAAAAAGGCGAAGTCACCATACAGGGCAAAAATGTAGAGACAGGTTCGCTTTCGTCTTATTACAAAGCACAGGAGATAGCCGCCCTTCTCAAAGATGAGATAAGCCGGGGCGAGTTCCTTCTCTCCGAGCCGTCACGGAAGCTTCCTGTCAACCAAGGAATGAACTCACTCGAAATACGGGAGGACCCACGATGAGTGAAGATACAGTCACCAAAAAACTGCTGCTGCTCTTTCCGGAATGTGAAACCGAAAAACCGATCGTTTATCAACTGGTAAAAGATTATGATCTGATTATCAATATATTCAGGGCCAAAGTAACACCTGAAGAAGAAGGATATTTGGTACTCGATATTACCGGTACTGAAGAAAACATAAAACGGGGTATGGAGTATGTAAGAACGTTTAACGTAACGATCAACGAAACGCAAAAAGGTGTCCAATGGGACCCGGACATCTGTACACACTGCGGCATCTGTATCCCTCACTGCCCGACAAAAGCCCTCTCCATTAAAGACAAAACTACGATGGAGGTCCAGTTCTCGGGTGATCTCTGTATCGAGTGTTTGAGCTGCCTGTCCGCCTGCCCGTTCGGCGCGTGCAGTTCAATATTTTGATTCTGTGTTTTAAACTCTGTTTTAACGATGGGAAAAGAGAAACCGCTTGCCGCACATGATTCGATGACACATTTTTCTTATAAAGAGGCGGATTATTCGATCATATCTACGGACCCGCACCGGGCAAAGCAGTGCATCGCCCGCTACAGAAATATCGTAGAAGAATACACAAGAGATAAACCACGGTTCCTCGAAGCAATGGAACCTGTCACAATTTCGACCCCCGCTCCTCCCATTATCGAACGGATGGCCTGCACCGCTGCTGCGGTCGGCGTAGGTCCGATGGCTGCGGTTGCCGGGGCGATCGCCGAGTTTGCTGTCCGGGACACTGTAGACGAAACCGGGGGGGAGTGTATTATCGATAACGGAGGAGACATATTCATCCACTCTCCGCGTACCATAACAGTAGGGATCTATGCAGGAGAAAACACTCTTTCCGGGAAAATCGGATTCAAAATACCTGCTTCTCGCGGCCCCATCGGACTCTGTTCTTCTTCATCTTACCTCGGTCACTCCAAAAGTTTCGGTGCGTGCGATTTGGCAACGGTTTTTTCACCGGACTGCGCTCTCGCTGATGCCGCCGCTACCTGGGGATGTAATCAGGTGCGAACCCCCGAAGATCTCTCTCCGGTCTCTGAAGCAGTTGCCGCTATAGAAGGTATTACCGGCGTGGTCATCATAAAAGGCGGGGCAGTAGCGATTGCCGGGGACATTCCTGAGCTGGTACCGATACATGATGCCAACATTGTCAGTAAAATAACCCGACACCGCACAAGCAGAATCTAACAGAATCAAATAGTTACAATTTTTTCATCTGCTATTTCTTGTACATAGATAAGGTCGTATCTGCCGGAGTGTTCGGCGACCGATGTTTTGGGAAAATAAGTATTCGAGAAAAAATAGAACACATCGGTGATATCATTAAAAGAATCGCTCAATGAGAACCGGTAATAGCACTTCTTGGTTTCCAGTACTTCTCTTCTCTTTTTATCGAGTTCGAGGGTGTAATCGGTCATTTTCCGAATTCTGCTTCTCAAACCGCCCAGCCACGCTTTACCGAGGTAAAATAGATTGAGTTTGTTTTTTTCATCCATATAATAGAGTTCGAACAGTCCCGCCATTTCAGGAACCTGCCGGAGGATCTCGAACTTGTGCGCTTTCGTAATCAGAGACCATCTGACGGTAAAATAGACGGTTGCTTTATCGGTTTGTTTGGTGATTATTGGTTCCACGCTCCATTGTATCGTTTAAGCGGTTCGTTTGCATAGGGTCACGAGCTATCGCAGTTCATCCCCCATCCAGGTGAGATACCGTTCCAATCCGTCCCGTATCGGAATAAAGAGCAGTTCAGGAACCTCGTACGGATGGAGCTGTGAGAGCACCTCCTCTATTTCCTGTTTCAACCGCCGGTCGGTTTTTAGAAAAAGTACCACTTCTTCTTCTGTCTGCACTTCATCTTCCCACCAAAAATAACTCGTAACCGGGGCAGTGACCTGAACACATGCGGCAAGCCGTTTCTCCACTAGTGCTTTTGCCAACGATTCCGCATTTTCAAGCGGGATAGTCACAATTGCGAAACTCAACTCTCTCTCACTCATATAAGCTTCCTCCTTACTCAGTTATTCGGCCCGTTATCCGGCATGAATCAAAAATCTCTCTGCACCTCTCTGCAAGGTTTTCTGCTTCAATCTTGTCCACCACGTCGTAGTAGAGGTCCCAGGCAGCCTTCTCCTGCCCATAGAGTTCGGCCAGAGGATTTTCACCCGTCGTGTACCGGGTTACGATCTCGAGAAGCCGCTCACCACCAAACTGTAACAGCACTTCAGCCCTCTCGAGCTCTCCCCGGGCAATGAGATCGGCCAATTTTGCAGAAAACCGAAGGTACACCACTGTAAAAGGGATATACGAGATAAAACAGCCGGTAAAAGGGTCGACTGCATCCTTTATCTCAGCTACGGACCAAGGAAGTGCCCGCGCGTAAAAGGAGAAGAGGACCATCCGGATAAAATCTCCTGCCTCCCGCTGCACTGCCGCTTTCTCGATTGCCTCAGTGGCGAACCCGTGCTTGTCATGACGCATGATGAGTCCCGGCTTATGAAGATACCGGAGCGCGGGCTGTGAAGCGTACAGTACGGAGAGAAGATAAGACTGGTCTTCCGCACGGCCGATCACCGAAGGGGTAAAGGGACGGTGCCGTCTCAAACTGTCAATCAATATGCCGTTTGTCCCGCCTGTTACATGTACCCGCTGGATAACATGGTTTCGGTTGTCATACCGCATCATCATCTCGGCTTCAGTCGACAGCGCCTGTGGCATTTTACTGTAGAAGATATGCTCTTCCGCTGTCTCGGCACCCTCGGGAAAGGGAACATCCGGTGTGAACAGCGAGCGTTCAATATCATCCTGGTTTACGAGAGCACCGGCTATCATGCCCAGCTCCACAGCCCGTCCTTCGCTGTCTCTCCCTTTTGCTCCCCACAGCGGAGAAGTGAAATGTTCGAGGGCGGACGAACCGGATTCGTTTTTCAGTTCATTCTGCGGGAACACCTGGTCGAGATCTATTTTGAAGGTCGCTTTCACCTCCGGATTACAGCAAACCTGCCACAGCGCGGAGACAGCTTTGAGAAAGGTGTAGTGCCTCCCGTATTCCCCGTCTACCCCGAATACCGCTTTTAACCCGTCAATTGGTACCTCTTTCTGTTCGGGGAACCGGTGCCGCACGGCTGGTATGAGAATCTCCTCGAGCAGCCGCTTACAATCCGATTCGGTAATCATGTAAACATCGAGATGGGGGAAAGGGCCTGCCTTTTTCAACTCCTCTGAAAAATACTCTTTGGCAAGATCATGCAGCCCGGTGTGAGTTACTGACAGGGAGAGCACACAGGTCATTACGGCATCCGGCGGAATGCTACCCCGCTTTTTTTCCCATTCGATCATTCGATTTAACCCGCCCAGCCCGTACACCGCCTCATTCTTTTCCGTCTCGATGCCGAGGGGGATGGGGTGATCGTACCAGTACCGCTGTTTTTCATGTAATAAATTGACTGCTTTTTGCTTTACCGATTCGGATAGGGGGAGGGTGTCCAGGTCCCGGGTAAGGGGCGTGGTGAGAAGCACATTGGATGTAAAAAGAAGCTCTTTTGCGGGTTCTGTAAGAGGGCGGGGATTCATCTCTTCAATGGTGATACGCCGTTTCCTGCGGAGCGCTTCAACACTCCGCTCCTGCTCTTTTTCATTCTCCAGTCCGGCCCCTTCAGGGAACAGACAGTTTCTCACCTCCTTGAGAAAGGCGGACCTGGTTTTACCATCCTCCCGCACTGATTCCGGGTCCTGCCGCCCTAACCGTTCCAGGGCCGTGCGGAACTCGACATCTTCGCCTGCATGCTTCTCTATCTCAGGCGGGATAACTTCGAGGCCTTTTTCAAAAAAAGCTGCAGCACCGCTCCAGGAAGGATGATTTTTATATGATTCCAATACCCTCCGC
>CAZKZZ010000113.1:0-12755 GCA_964557375.1 uncultured Spirochaetales bacterium
GGGATATTGGGTATTGTAGCTGGAGAAAACCAGCGGGCATCATCAATTTCACGGCCGTCTACCCGGATTTCACCGCTTTCATAATCTGCAGTAAACCCCACCATGAGGCTGTGGGGAAACGGCCAGGGCTGGCTGCCGAAATAGCGGATGTTGGCAACGTGGACCCCTACTTCTTCGAATATTTCACGTTTCACGCACCCTTCGAGATCTTCTCCCGGTTCGACAAACCCGGCTACAAGACTGTATAGCCCTGAAGGGAACCGTCTGTTGTGGGCGAGTAGGATTTTACCGTCCTTGATAATTGCCGTGATAACGGCCGGAGAGACCGGCGGATAGAAATGGAGATCGCAATGCAGACAGCCTTTTGCGTTTTCGTCCTCCAGGTCGCTGAGCGGGCCGCCGCAGGAAGGGCAGAGCCTCATAGTATGGTTCCACTCGGTAAGCTGTCGTGAACGGGCATAATCGCCGAGCTGTTCACGGTCCATAATCGCAAGAATGGAACGGACTTCGTGGAATTGAAATTGAGACCTGTCGAGGCTGGAAATACCGTCTCTATCGGTTTGTCCCGCCGCCGCGGATTCAGCGGCAGCAATAGCCCCGATGATCGTTTTTCCACTACTGCCGGACAACGGATTGAGAAAGGTAAATTCGAAGCCGAGTTCACTGCATGGATCGGAATCGGGTGGAAAGGCAGGAATCTCTACAGTATCTTCGACTACTCTGGCAAAAAGTTTTCGCTCTCGAAAAATATACCAGGGGACAGGCAAGCGGCGTTTATTCATTTTGTTCCGTTGTTGCTTTCTTTTTTTCCTCTTCTTCTAATTTTCGCTGTTCTTGAATATTTTTCAAGTAAGATGGAGCAAACTCGAATAATCCTTGATATCCAACCTGGCCGTCTTTTTTAACAGACGGCTGATGATATTGGCCAGCCATCTCTCGACCAATCGGCTGTTTGCAATAGTCCAGAAGGGATATAATTGCGATCATAATAGTGTATTACTAAGATAAGGCGGTTTGCCTGCACAAGTCAAATTGGGCCGGTGCTGCTTACTGCTTCAACGTAAACTGCTCTTTCAATTTCGTATAGAGCGCCTCGATCCTGCTCCCTTTCGGCTTAAGCCCGCAGTCGAGGATAACATCATCCCGGAAACGGTCGAGCCAGTTAAAGAGCTGCTCCGTTGCCGCCGTCTTTGATTTCGCTTTCTGGGCGATTTTTACCATAGCAAAAATCTCGGCCTGGTCCATCGATTTCCGCTGGTTGCCGATTACAAGGGTATAACCGCGTCCGAAGTGGCCGGAGAGAATCTCAACAGGAGCTTCTTCGGTTGTTCCACCGGCACCGCCGGCACTTTTCGCGGTGCCTGTCGCTTTTTTGCCGCTGCCCCTGCTTTTTTCTACAGCTTCTGCCTGCTTGTTGAGTTCATCTACTTTCATGTTGTAGAGGATCACATTGGCCTGTTTGATGAGAAACTGCAGCCCTTCCTCGTCTACGTCCTTAATAAGCGAGCGGAGTTCTTTAAGCAGTTCGTCTCGTCGGCTGGGTTTGGCCTTTGGTTTACCGGTGCCGGGAGACTTTTTGGTGCCTGCCGGTTTCGAGGTGTTTTTACTCTTCGCCATAAGAACTCTCCTGGTTAATAAAGAGTCTGATTATAGTATGATTGTATCGCAAAATTGATGGAAATGCTTGTAGAATAACCGCCACAAAGGATAAAATAGAGACAATGATCGAAAATACCGTTTCATTTATCACCGGTGCCGCTTCCGGGATCGGGAAGGCCGTCTCAAGGCGTTTCTCACAGGAAGGTTCCACGGTAGTGATGCTCGATCTCGATAAGGCGGAAGCAGAAACCGCCGCTGAGGAAATCAGGGAAGAGACGGGAAACAGGACTTTTCCCTTGCAGGCCGATATAACCTGCAAAGAGGAAGTAGAACGTGCCGTAGAGGAAGCTTATACCGAGTTCGGAAAAATCGATATTCTCGTAAACAGCGCGGGAATTTTAGACCATCGACCTATTACTGACATGCACGAAGCTCTGTGGGACCGGATTATCGATACCAATTTGAAAGGGATGTTCCTCATCACGCAGGTGGTAGGCAGAAAGATGATCGCAAGGAGCAGTTCCGACATCGGGAAATACGGACACGGAAAAATTATAAACATATCCTCCGATTCCGCCTTTATTCCGGTAGAGGGAGAGTGTGCGTACAGCACCTCAAAAGCGGGAATTTTGGCCTTCACGAGAGTCGCAGCACTCGAGTTCGGGAGACATAATATCAACTGTAATGCAATTTGTCCCGGTGCTGTTGAAACGCCTCTGTTGAAAAAGGCGATGGAGAAAAACAACTGGAGAAGGGAAGAACTCGAAACGGCCTCTCCGCTCAATAAGATCGGGACCCCGGAGGAAATTGCCGGGATCGCCCTTTTTTTGGCCTCTCCGGATTCCGATCACATAACCGGAGAATATATTTTAGCCACAGCCGGTGCTCCGATGAGCCGGTAACCCAGGTAAAAGGCAGGTAAACGATGTTTAGCGTCGAACAGAATCAGCAGGATGGAATCATTTTTTTCAAACTTTTCAATTCCGAAACAGAGGAGTTTGCCGAAATCGCTCCCGGGCTCGGCGCTACAGTGTATAGAATCGGTCTCTCGTTTGATGGAGAGGTACAGGATATACTCGCTCCTGATCCGGTAAAAACATTTCGGGAAAATCCTTTTTTCCGGGGCCGGATACTGTTTCCATTCAACGACAGAATAAAGAACGGCGCGTACAGCTACGGGGGGAAATTATATCAACTCGAGCGGAACTGTGCGGAAGACGGCTCGGCGCTACACGGATTGGTTTTCGACAAGCAATTCTCCATGCTCGATGCCGGAGAGACAAACTCTCAGGCAGAACTGGTGCTCAGCTACTCGATCGAGAAAGACCGGTATCCCGGATACCCTTTCCCGGCATCACTCACTCTTACCTACCGCCTTCAAGAGGGAAGATTCTCTATTCTTTTTCACGTTGTAAACGAAAGTGAAGAAACCATACCGTTGTCTTTCGGCTGGCATCCCTATTTTACATTCGACGGTTCTATCGATGATACCGAACTGCTCTGCGACGGCGAACGGTATATAGAAGTCGAAGAAGATCTGTTTCCGACCGGCAACAAACCGGCAACGAAAGGATCACAGTTCGATTTTACCTCGTTCCGCAGTCTCGAGGGCCTCGATTTCGATGTAGGGATTACAGCACCGAGCTCGGGAAAAACGATGCTGCGGCAGGGCAACAAGGTGATCACCATGGAACAGGACGCTTCAGTGTTCGCATACACCTGGCTCTTTACTCCCCCCGACCACAACTCTATAGCGATAGAGCCGGTCACATCCGCAACCGACTCTTTTAATATGGATAATTTAGGAAGGATCGATTTTCCTGCCGGTGGAGATATCTCAACCTGGGCTTCTGTTTCAGCCTCCGTCGAGACCTGAACCCGCCGTTATAATAAGACCGGTTTTACTCCCGTCATCTCGCAAAAATCGGCCAATGCCGGATAGAGCTCTTCTCCGTATCCGAGACAGGCGTACTCGTTGTTCCAGTTCTGTACGAGTTCATCGATATCGCAGTGGGCCGTAACGAATCCGTGGGGCCAGAAAGGAATACCCGATTCGTGGAGCCGGTCTTCGATCGAGTCCGCAGGCGGTTCGAAAATCGAACAGCGGGTCATCAACAGTTCGATCTGACCGTCGGTACGGCCGAACCGTGCTAATACGCCTTCGCCGACTTTACAGATCAATTTTACGGCAAGTCCCCCTGCTTCTCCTTCGGTCGGAATTCCATGTTCGGCAAATCCGGCAGGGCCTAATTTCCCGGCCAAAGAGGGCGGTATTGCTCCGTCCCCGATTATTTTGATCTCGTTGTTTGATTTGTCGATGTGCTGCAGGTCGCCGTAATAGACCCGTTCTTTGCTCAGTTTGGTCATAAGAAGTACGGAGAGGGCGGTGTTGAAATCACTCAAGGTAGAAGTACCGACGCCGTCTTCGAGCATCATGCTCTGTGCAAAACAGGATGCAGCATAATCATCTGCTAACCCCGGAAATGATTGAATCGTGTAAAAATCGAACTGCTCCTTCTCGATGATCTTCTTCAAAGCAAGGTAGAGCCGCATAGACCGTTCATTGACTAGATTGCGATCCGGGACCTTCCCAAAGAGCTCTTTGATTCTCGGCTCGAGTGCCTTGATCTCGTTTTCACTAATCGATTCCGCAGTTTGAATCAGTTCGGTCGTATCTCTCGAATCGATATCCACTCCGAACAGTTTCATCCACTGAGAAGGATCGGCAACGCCGCAGGTCTGTCCCATCCCGCGCCCGCCGAAAGCTCCGATCGTAGACATGTTGAGGAAGTTCTTCAGATGGGCCGCTTTACAAAAGCTGACGATCCGTTCGATCTCTTTCGGATCATCCGCAGGACCGTAGACGAACTTGTGCCTCAGCCCGATCTCCTTCATCCCCGCATGCAAGACCAGTCCGCCGACAGGACGCCAGCCCTGTGAACCCGGATGGGTCCAAATCAGTATTTCTTTCCCTGCCATCGCGCAGTCGCGGACAGCGGCGATCAGATGCGCCGCCCACACCCACGTTCCGGAATAGAGAATAACACAATCGACCGAATCATCCTTCTTCATCTCCGCGAGTGCGGCCTTCGCTTCCGGTTTTGAAGCTACCACAACATCGTGTTCCCGAAGCTCCACTCCGGCGTCTATAAGTGATTTTTTTGATTTTGCGATAAGCTTCTCATCGATAAAAGGAGTTCCCATCGGGTCTTTGAGTCCGTCCTTGTGAACTCCAAATACAATAAATCCAGCTTTAGGTTTAATCATTTCTAAGCCTCCCTAGCATTTTATCTTTGTTTCAAATTTTATTTTAATACCCGCCGTATTCTCTGCCTGCCTCGACAAACTCTCGAATGTTCTCGAACGGTGCGGAATACGGCAGCGTACAACCCGGGGCCAATACGAACCGCTTATCCGGTGCAAACAGATCGAGGTCGCTTTTTACTGCCTGCCGGATCTCCTCGTGTGTACCGAGGGTCAGCACTCCACTTGGGTCTACCGTACCGAACACAGCAGTTTTCCCCCGGACCGCAGCAGCAACTGCAGGCCGGTCTATTTTGTAATCCAGTTCAAAATAGGGCGCCCCGGTGGCCACCATATCTTCGATTATCGCCGTAGCATTTCCACAGATGTGAATACCCACGCCGATCCCCTGCTCTTTCATCCTCCCCACCAATGATTTCTCAAAGGGAAACGCATACTTCTTATACAGTGCCGGCGAGCACACATCCGGCCCTGCAAAACTTTCTCCGATCATGGTATATCTGGTACCCGCGGCCTTCTGGGCAAGAATGAGTTTTTCTACCTGACGCTGAGCGTAGGTCAACAGTCTCCGCACCTCACCGGTGAGACCGGGATCGAACAGCGCCATTAAAAACTGCTCCGTGCCGACGATTTCACAGGCGAGATCAAACGGGCCCTGGTCAGCCTCTCCCCTTACGCCCACTTCGCTGCCGAGGGTTTGAGTAACAATTCTTGTCGCTTCGATGAGCGCTCCTACTGCGGGAGTGGTGCCGAGGTCCACATCTTGCAGGCGGTCTACTTCCTCGAGGGAAGAAATGGCAGGCTTTACGATCCAAGGCGCATCGTTTTCTGCATAGTCAACCGTACACCCTACTGCTTCAGCCATGGCGGCAATTCCGTTTTCGATGTCGATGAGATCGTGACGGAACTCTTCCCAATATCCGATTTGCGCCGCGGCCAGTTTTTCCGGATTCTGACAGTATTCGGCAACACTGATGCCTGCATGCCGGGCTGCATTCTGAAAACTCAAAAGTGATATCGGTACTCTGTCCAGTTTTTTCCCGCTCGGATGGGTCCCTCCGGCAACAGCTGCTTCGACTCTTTCGAGGGATGTCATGCTCACACCCTACCCCTTGACTCCGCCTACAGTACGGCTCTGAGAAAACGTATCGGGAGAATAGATTTGAGTATCACCGGTTCTGTTTCCATGTATCGATAAACACATTGGTATTCGTTCTGGCGTTTTCGTTGTCTTCCCGCACATTATCAACCGGAGAAAGAATAAAACCTCCATCTTTCCCGAGCAGTTTCAGAGCTTCTTTTACCGCCTTTTCAGTATCTTCTGCGGTCCCCTGTTCGACGGTCATCGCCCCGCTTACTCCGCCCCAAATCGCCCGTTTGTTTTCGGACATCTTGCGTTTTATCTCTTTAAAATCGGTTCCCTTTCCTTCCTCAGGATCGAGCCCGATAATGACATCGACACCGGCATCGATTATATCGTCTAAAAGGGGGAGAAATGCACTTGTTATGATGTATCCGTACTTTTTGCCGGCCTGATGGACCAATTCCGCTTCTTTTTTTAAGTAAGGATAGATGATGTGGTGGTACGCCTCCGGTGTCCAAAACTCGGTTGTCTCATACCAAGCACGCCGGATCAGCAGTTCCGCATCGGTCACATCCATGTAGATTTCAAGCTGCTTTACATTCCAGTTATGAATAATTTCAGCATACGCCCGTATGAGGTCCGGATTGGTAAGAGAGAGCGTCATGATGTCGACGTATCCGGAAAGCCAGGCCATGGCATCGCAGCCCATAACACCCATATCACTATGTCTGCCGGGTCCGAGGACTCCTTTCCAGCCGCCTGCCAGCAGCAGCTGATGTTTATCTGCTACCTGCTCGGCCGCTTTTGCCGTGGTTTTCAGTTTTTCGATACTTTCGTCACTAAACGGACCGAAGATATATTTCGCCTTTTCCAGGTCCTGCTCAGGTTTTACCAACACCTCTTCGGCTCGAGGTACGATCCAATCATCAAAAAGAGGAAACGCTCCTTCCTGGGGCCAGTTGTTCCGCTGACGGACTCTGCCTGTAAGAGGACCGGCAGGCGTGTCGATTTTTCTGCAGAAAATGACATCCCCATCTTTACGCTCTACCCACTCGCTGTATTCAGCATCCGGATGGAGGGAGTGTTCTAAAAACCCGACGTGAGCATACGGGTCGAGGTCCATCTCTACCTGCTTTTCAACAAACTCGGTATCATTCCTGCACGTATCATAGAGATTAAAAAAAAGCATGAATGAACATGGTGTGTAATCAACGGGTTTATACGAAAGTGCAGCGAGCATGCGTTCCTTCGATGTCATTTCCGCCTCCATTTTTCAATTAATATAACTTAGTTAATTAAGTTACCTTTCTATTATCGTATACCAGGGCACCCTGCTTGTCAACGAAAACTCGTTGTTTTATTGTTGATTTATCAAAAGCATCAGCAGCCGCAGGTATTATACCGGGAAAAACAGCTGGTCACAGGGGCGCTCTCCGCCGTACAGATTCTGCAGCATAACAGCCCTGTTTTTTATCCCTTTTTTATATACCTCTTCGACCTGGCTGATGTAGTGTTTGAATGCCAGTTCAATGACCTTTTCAGGATCATAATAATACACTTTCCGCTTCAGGTCATTTGTTTTAACGAACGCATCGAGCCTTCCGAGCTCCTCGTCATTTGCAATACCGCCGTACGGTTTATCTTCATGGAAGTAAAACGATGCGTTGAGCTTACCGGCAGTATCAGTATACACCTGCACGGCCGCCTCTCTGACAATGAAGTGGTCGATATGCTCCTTTAATGCAGTCGGGAAAACCAAAGCAGTATCTTCCCGTTGCGCCCATTTTCTGATGCGGTCCTTCATACGTTCAAACACTTCCCAGTCTTCACCATAGAAATCGTCGAACATCCCGTGAGGAAACTCCATCTCGGATTCAGCATACGTTTTCCCTTCCCGGAGAAAACATTCCAGTTCTCCGGCCAGCTCATACCGATAGTTGTACGGGCCCATGATCTCATTGATGCATTCGGTGTCCTCGAGCAGCCTTTTACCAGTGGAGAGCTTCTGCCGGTCGAGACTTTTATCGAAGTTTTCATCACCCGTGCCGGCCAAATAGTTGCTCCTCGAAAAGAGTATGAGAACATGTATGTTTTTTGTATCGAGGATGCCGAGACTTTTCAGTTCGAGAAGGTATCCTCCGACCGTTAAGAGAAAGTCATCATAATGAGGCGAGAATACGACAATATTCGATTCGGGAATTACGTGTTCTGTCGGGGTTAATGCGTTATTCATTTTTTGCTCTTAATGGCCTCCTGCAGGTTGTATATCACAGTGCGCAGATTACATCCTGCAAGAGGTCTACTTAGTTAATTAGGTTGTCTATCTAGTATGGTATTCTTCCTCTTTAGGCTTGTCAACTCACCGATATTTTTTCCAGGCGTCTATGAACGCAGAGGTGTTCCGCCAGGCATTCTCCGTGTCTTCCCGGACATTGTCGACCGGAGACAGAATAAATCCCCCGTTCCCGCCCAATGTGTCAATTGCTGTTTTTACTGCATTCTCGGTCTCTTCTTCGGTGCCCAATTCAACAGTGAGTGCTCCGCTTACACCTCCCCAGAGTGCCTTTCCTGCATCCGAGAACTTCGCCCGTATTTCATTGAGCTCCGTCCCCTTTCCCTGCTCCGGATCTAACCCGATGAGGACATCGATATCCGCGTCGAGTATATAATCAACAAGCGGTTCGAAAGCACTCGTGATAATGTAACCATATTTTTTCCCCGCTTGATGCACCACCTCGGCTTCCTTTTTCAAAGTCGGAAATATAATCCGTTTGTACGCTTCCGGCGTCCAGAACTCGGTCGTCTCGTACCATGCACGACGGATAATAAGATCCGCGTCCGTAATATCGAGATATATTTCTATCTGGTGCAGACTCCATTCATGGATTATTCGAGCATACTCGGCTACGATTTCCGGATCGGTGAGAGAAAGCTGCATAATATCAACGTAACCTGAAAGCCAGGACATGGCGTCACAGCCGACAACACCATAGTCCCTTTGATCATGGGGGGCGTAATGTGCTTTCCATCCGCCGATCTGCAGAAGATCATGCTTATTAGCAATTGTTTTTACTTGATCGGCGGTCTCTTTTAAATATTGTATATCTTTGGTACTAGCCGGTCCGAAAAGGTAGCGCAGCTTCTCGAGGTCCTGTTCCGGTTTGACCAGAAACTCTTCAGAACGGGTAATGATCCAGTCTTTCATAATCGGAAAGTCATCTTCGGTAGGCCAGCCGTTTCTCTGGACGACTTTTGAGGTAAGCGGACCGGCCGGTGTATCGATCCTGCGGTTGAATACCTTCTGCCCGTCCTCCTCATCGACCCACACCTTCATCGAGGCTTCGGGATGAAGGCTGTGATCTAAGAATCCGACATGGGCAAACGGGTCCAAGCCCATATCCATCTGTTTTTGAATGAATTGGACTTCACCGCTGCACTGCTCATACAAATTGAAGAAGAGCATAAAACAGCAGGGAATATGATCGGGTGATTCCCCTGATAGTGCAGTGAGCATTCTTTCTCGAGAGGTCATAGCAAAACTCCTTTTATCAATTAGTTAGTTAACTTATCTAACTTTTATAATACTTAAAACATATTGTCAACAAAAATCATCTATTTCCTTAGCCAGACAGGTGATGTCCAGGCTGCCTGCCCGTTTGATTGTATGATCCGAACATAATAAAAATCTTCCGGCCGTTTCTTATCCGTGCAGTTCGATCGAGGATCACACCATCGTACGGTCGCTTGATATCCAGCGGAAGGTACTGCCTGGTGAATTTTGGCTTTATAGGCACTAAGCCAATAACGGGATTCGTGATCGATCTCGTCTCTGTTTAGTCCGAATTCGGATTTTATGAGTTTCTCGACCTCATCGGTAAGTGCAACAATAGTGGAATCCCGGAAAATATCCTGAACAGACAATTTAACATGATGTCCGGATATATCATAAAATAACTGTGCATTACTGTCCGCTTCGATCTCGAAAATAAGCGCCTGGTTAGAAAACGGCATTAACGTAAAAGGGGAATCCAATCCCGCTCTTTTAGAATGCAGCGTCCAGCTGCACTTGGTATCACTCTCGATAGAGTATGCTTGCTCCGGTGCGGTAAAGCAGGGTTCGACTGATATAATTGTTCCGCCGTTTACACGCAGTGTACCATTCCACTGTTTTACCTGAGGGCCGAAATCCTTAGGCCCCCATCCCATGGTTACACGTTGTTTAAATCGTACGCGCTTCCCTCCCGGGCTGCGCTCAAAACAGTCCTTATGACAAAAGGTATGGACAACTGCATTGTTTTTGACCACCTCAATTCGATCTATTTCATCACTACCGGTAACATCCACAAAAAGGTTCCGCTCCCGTTCATTTTTTCCATCAGTTTCTTCTATTATAGACCCCATATGAGCATCATTTATTGTGTAATCGACCTGTATTCGATCTCCGGTTACTCCATAAACACGGCGATTCTTAAACGCATCCCAGAGGGCAGGCTTGGTAAGCTCCTTTGCCGCCACACCCATCAATCCGCTGTTCCAAGCCCCGGCAAAGTTCTCATGATTGTCCGATGAGCCGACAAAACCGAAGTGGTATCCACATGCCAGACCGTCCTGTATCGAGCCGCCCGAGGCGCGCGGCCCCATCATCGTGTTTCTCTCCATTTTTACCGGCGTTCCGCACCCTTCTGAAGAACCGTGATTGGAATAGATTTCCGTAAACGGGGAGAGCTCCTCATCAAAATAACGCCAGTCCTTCCCCCGCATCCCCACTTTATAAGCAGTATGATGGGGGATAACGAGACCGTTGTGTTCTTTTACTTGGCTGTATAATTCTGGCAGGTCGGCAGTTGCCAGGAGCGGTCCGTCATCATAATAAAAGACATTATGATCTCCGTATGTTTCGCGGTCGCCGTGCCACTCATAGCCGAGAAAGGTAATGAATTTCCCGGGGCTATTCCACTTTTTTACAGCAGCCCGGACGGTTTCCCATTCATCATCAAATTGGGGATGATGTCCTGAGCTCTCGAGCTCGAGTCCGTTTTTCAGATATCTGAAAAACGGATAATATGCTACAGGGAAAAAATCGAGATGCGCAGATGCTGCCTCGAATGCCTTATCGAGGGTATCGAGAAGCATTTTCCTTTTCTCGGCAAAGTGGAACCCTACGATGTTGCAATGGCTGTCGCCCCAGTAAACCTGATCCATGTTACCGATAACCTGTTATCCTACAGCGAGCATTTTGTAACTGGTGTCTTTGACTGTATTGATTAATGCAAGGAAGTTTTCCATTGGGGTATCGAGCTGAACGTGATGGGTAGGCCCTATGAGGAGTCCCCCACCCCGGCCGATGGTTGTTAGCCGTTTTATGACTTCTTCTCTTACATCTTCCGGTTTACCGAACGGTAAGGTATACTGCTCATCGATGGTACCCCAATAACAGAGTTTATCACCGAACCGCTTTTTTACCTCTTCCGGGTCCATACATGCCGGCTGGATCGGATTCAACACATCCAACCCGATCTCAATGAGTTCCGGGATTATAGGATAGATATTTCCATCCGAATGATACCCTACTTTCACATCAGGATTGATCGCTTTAATTTCAGATATCAGGCGGGCCATTTTGGGCTTGAGAAACTGCCGCCAATGTTCCGGAGAGATGAGCATACCGTTCTGTCCGCCCACATCATCGCCGAGGCGGATCATGTCGACTCCCATTTTAGTAAGCCGTTTCGCGGCGTAGAGGTGGTACTGATAGGGAATATCGAGAATACGTTCTGCCAACTCAGGATTAAGAGCAAAATCCATCAGCAAACGGTCCAATCCTCTCAAAGCCCAGGCACTTTCAAATATTGTCGTCACCACAGCACCGATGATAAAGTATTCGTCCTTGAAATTGCGGAGCAAGTTTTCCCCCGGTATATACAATTCATCCCGTGTAGGATCGGGCGGGGTATAGCTGTCAATAGCGGAGTCTTCAGCGAGAGGATTTTCAACTACCTCAGTGTATCTTCCCGTACCATAAGGAGTGCTGTACTCCGCAGACTTCCAGCGCACTCCCCATTCGTCAGTGTAATTATCCTCCGCTTTGTTGTATGAAGTCGCCCATCCTACCGTTGTCACAAGAACATCCTGGTCAATTGCCCGCTCCAATGTATAACTGTTTTTCGTACCGTGAGGATTATACTCCTGTTCCTCGTTAAGATTCAGTTCTTGTTTAAGCCGTTCGGCAAACTCAGGTGTAAAACTGATGTGCATGGGACATCGGTCCGGCTCCTCATGGCTCAGTGCTTTTATAACTCGTTCCCGGTGGTTCATATTTTTTCCTTTTAGTCTTATCCTTTGAGAGCGCCGAGAGTCATCCCTTTAATGATATACCGCTGCATGAAAATGACCATAATCATCCCCGGAATTGATGCAAAAAAAGCAGCAGCACTCATCTCACCGTAACGGATGTTCCATTCCTGCACAAAGCTGGCAATACCGACCGGAATAGTCATACCGTTCGGTGTGCTCGTTAAGACCAACGCAAAGAGAAATTCTTTAAAACAGAACACAAACACGATGACGGCTGCTGCAGCAATCCCCGGCCGGGCTATTGGAATGATAATCTTCCAGAATGCCTGAATACGGGTAGCTCCGTCTACATAAGCTGATTCTTCGAGTTCTTTTGGTACATCCGAAAAGAAGTCGTGGAGGATCCAGATAGCCAATGGCAGCCACAGCACAATATAGCCCATCATTACCGCTAACGGTGTATCGTAGATTCCGATCTGTCGGGTGATAATATAATACGGACCGACAAAAATAA
>CAZKZZ010000114.1:0-12471 GCA_964557375.1 uncultured Spirochaetales bacterium
GACCCTGACGAACCCGATGTACTGTGGACGGGTACCTGGGGCGGGGGAGTTTCAAAGGTCAACACACGCACGGGAAGAGTTACGACATATAAGCTCCCGCATAACGAAATATACACGATGATGTTTGATTCGCAACAGAATCTCTGGGTCGGAACGTGGGGAAACGGACTCTATCAGATCAACCCGCATACCGGAAAAATCCATGTTATCGAAAACACACCGTCTGTTACAGAACCAATGTCGAATTTTTCCGACAACGTTATCTATTCGCTCACAGAAGATGAGTCGGGTATAGTCTGGATCGGAACGAACGGATCGGGGGTCTATAAGTATGTACCCTGGGAAAATAGTTTTCTTTCTCTTGTGCACGATCCTAACGACTCAAACACCATTTCAAAAGGCAAAATCACTGCTGCTTACTTTGATTCGAACGGCACCGGCTGGTTCGGAACATATAACGGCGGCCTGAACAAGTATAATCCGAAGACAGATTCCTTTACTCATTATACCCATGATCCCGAGGAGCCCGGGTCGCTGAGTAATAACCTTGTAAACGAAATATTCAGAGATTCCAAAGGCAATTTGTGGATAGGGACCAATGAAGGTCTCAACAAGTACCTTCCTAAGAGTGATTCCTTTGAGCGGATATACCCCGATTCCACTACGGACACGATTGCAGAAGATGTTGTTTTCGAGATTTCCGAGGCCCCGAACGGAGAACTCTGGCTCGGGACGAACACCTCCGGCGTCGCTGTTTATGATCACGAAACCGGCCAATATCGGGTTCTGTCCCATGATCCGGATAATCCTCACAGCATCAGCGATAATCTGGTCCGTACTATTCTGCATGACAGCAAAGGAGTTACATGGGTAGGTACGAATGACGGATTAAACCGTTACGATCAAAAAACCAACAGGTTCATCCGTTATTTCCACGACATCACCCGTCCTGGTTCGAGCATAAGCAGTGATAATATTCGTGAACTCCTGGAAGATGGAGAGGGAAGAATATGGATTGCCACCATGGGCGGGGGTGTGAGCCGGTATCACAGAGAAACCGGTTCTTTCTCCTACCTTACTGTTAAAGACGGACTTGCGAGCAACCATGTGCTCGGCGTACTCGAAGATCAAAACGGTAACTTGTGGTTCCCCACCAATAGGGGGATATCAATCTATGACCCCGAAAGAAGGAGCTTTCATACGATAAATGAGTCGAACGGACTGCTCTCGAACGACCTGACAAAAGCATCGGTCCAAGATACAGAAGGCAATTTCTACTTCGGCAGTGCTAAAGGCGTTTCAATAATAGAAGATGTAGACCGGAACCAATCCGATTTTGTGCCGCCCATCGTCATCACGGAGTTTTCAGTACTTGGCAAACGGCGAGAGTTGATAAAAACAGGTGCACATTCGTATGGACCGGTCGTTCTCGAGTATACAGACTCATTCTTATCTTGTGAGTTCTCAGTACTCGATTATTCGACTCCAGGTCAGAATACATATAAGTATAAACTCGAAGGTTTTGATGATGAATGGAACCAGAGTGAAAGAAACTTTATCAGTTACACCAATTTGGATGCCGGAAATTATACACTAAGAATTAAAGGTGCCGGCAGCAGAGGCAACTGGAATGAAAAAGGAATTGTCATTCCGATTAGAGTGCTGCCCCCCTGGTGGAAAACGAATCTCGCCTATACCGGATACGTGTTCCTTTTCGTGTTAGCCGGAGCAATCGTTTTTCTACGAATCCGAAAAAGCAAACTGGAAGCAGAAGCTAAAATTGCAGAAAAAGAGAGAATCAACAGAGAGCTCGATCATAAAGTCAAAGAGAGGACCGCTGAGATCGAAAAATCGCGGGTCCAAGCGGAAGAAGCATCCAAAGCAAAATCCCTCTTCCTGGCCAACATGAGCCACGAAATAAGGACCCCCCTCAATGGTCTTATCGGTATGCTTTCTCTTCTTTCAAAAACCTCCTTACAAAAAGAACAGAAGGAATATCTCGAGTATTCACGAATTTCCGCCAATACGCTCAACACTCTGGTCAATGATCTTCTCGATTTCGAACGGATTGAAGCCGGAGAATTGAAACTCGCACATGAAACGTTCTCGCTTAAAGAAGCGGCAAATTATATTCGGGGATTGTTTTCAAATGCTTTCGAGGAGAAGGGCCTCACCCTCGATGTCGAAGTACACCTTCGTAATAACTCTGATGTTGTTAAAGGGGACCGCAACCGGGTCGTTCAAATCCTCACTAACCTGGTGAGTAACGGTTTGAAATACACACACCAGGGCGGCGTAGGGGTAAGGATTACTTTGGAAGGAGAGGCTGAAAAGCCGTCTTATATTTTTGAAGTAGAAGATACAGGAGTCGGCATCGCGGAAGAGGACCTCGATTCAATATTTGATCATTTTACCCAGCTCGACAACGGATATACCAAAACGTCGAGGGGAGTCGGTCTCGGGCTCGCTATAGTAAAGCAGGTCACGAATGCGATGAACGGAAATATTTCGGTACAGAGCCGTTTGTCAAAGGGAACGGTATTCAGAGTAGAGCTTCCGCTCGAACCTGCCGAAGAAGAGCAGGAAACGACCGCCTCCCTGGACAAGCGTGAGGATACCGAACAACCTCAAAACGCTTCGATTCTCATCTGTGAAGATGAAGCCATAAACCGATTGTATATAGCTCAGTATCTCCGCGGACTCGGATTTAACATAGATATGGCAAAAAACGGATTAGAAGCTGTTTCCAAAGCAAAAAAAGACAATCATAGCGTAATTCTAATGGACTTGGGGATGCCCCACATCAGCGGTTTTGAAGCAACGAAACAAATCCGCCTTTGGGAACGGGAAAACGGGCGGAAGCCGAACGCTATAATAGCACTCACTGCACACACATACGAAGAAGATATCCAAAAGTGCCGGGAAGCCGGTATGAATGATTTTATATCAAAACCGATCGACGAAAAGCGGCTTAAACAGACTATTGATAAATGGATGTGACCGGTCTGTTTAATAAAATGATGGCTGTTGAGACATGAGATTTTTGATTCTCAGTCTCAACAGCTCCCATTAGTAATTTTTAATCAGTAAGCTTTAATCGTCAAAAGCCATGCTGGGTTTCCATTCTTTCCAGACATTGCCGACCAAGTCGGGTGACGGTTTGAGTGTTTTCTTGCCCGGCGCCCAGCCTGACGGTGTTGCTTCGGTTCCTTTTTTCTCTCTTACGAGTTGAAACGCCTGTACTTGGCGCAGTGTTTCGGCAACATTCCGTCCTACCGGGGGCGTGAGGACCTCATAACCCTGGATAACGCCGTCCGGATCTATGATGAATCTCCCTCTGGTATTTACACCGGAATCTGCATCGTATACTCCATAGGCTGTACCGAGCGCGCCCCCTCCGTCCGAAAGCATCGGGAAAGGCACGCCGCCGTCGACCATTTTTGACAACTCATGGTCATTCCACATTTTGTGAACATAAATACTGTCAACGCTTACTGATAGGATAGTTACTCCGAGTTTTTGAAATTCATTGTGTTTTTCGGCGACCGCCGAAATTTCAGTAGCTCATACAAAGGTGAAATCACCCGGATAGAAACATAATATGACCCATTTGCCGAAATATTCGGAGAGCTTTACTTCGACAAATTTTCCTTGATGATACGCAGGGACAGAAAAATCAGGTGCTTTTTGTCCGACCTTGATCATAGGCTTTTTTTCCTCCTGTTGGACCGTTTTTACATCGGAGTCCGCTGCAGCAGGTTCTCCGCCAATCGGCCCGCTTTTAGGCCTCTGGCAACCCGGTTTAAACTCTTCAGGCATTCGTAACTCCTTAAACTAAGGTTTTACCGGCACACACCGGTATAATAATATTGTAGTACGTTTAAACCGATATAGCAAGTAAGCCCGGCTTCACGCCGTTAACTTGACAGCAAAACAGCAAACGATTACCCTTTTTTTGGAAGCTGATGGGATCTGGTGGTCCTCGCGGTCTTCAAAACCGTTGGGCGTGTAGAAGCGTCGGGAGGTTCGATTCCTCCCACTTCCGTAGGTAATTATGGAAAAAAGTCCGCTGTCCACACTTCCTCAAATCGAAACGATTCTACAAGACCCCCAAATACAGCACTATAGCGAATCCCTGAGCAGGCCTATTGTTGCTGAGATCGCACGCTCGAGCGTAGAAAAAATCAGACATTCTGTGTTGACCGAACAATCTGCCGTACCCCCGTTTCCGGAAATCGTCTGCCAGGTTGTTGCCGCATGCCGACATGCTGAAAAAGACAAGCTGCAGAAAGTGGTCAATGCCACCGGGATTATCATCCACACCAACATGGGCAGGGCCCCCCTGATGCGGGAAGTGTGGCGGGAGGCAGAGGAGATCAACTGCGGTTATTCGAATCTGGAACTCGATTTACAGACCGGCAAACGGGGGAAGAGAAAGGGGTTGATTCCTCTGCTCATCTCATCTCTGGTGGGGGCTGAAGATGCCCTGATCGTAAACAACAACGCAGCAGCAGTTTTTCTCATACTGAATGCTTTTGCCGGGGCCGGAGATAGGGAAGTTATCGTCAATCGGGGAGAGCAGGTGCAGATCGGAGGGGGGTTCCGTATTCCCGAAATTCTCGATCTCTCCGGGGCCCGCCTTGTAGAGATAGGGACGACAAATATCAGTACAATCAAGGATTACCTGGCCGCATTTTCAGAGAAAACCGCAATGGTCCTTTCCGTACACCGGTCCAACTTCGCGCTTCGGGGCTTTACCGCATCGCCATCCGTCCGGGAACTGGCAAATATTAAACCGGAAGGAGTGCTGCTCTGTGTGGACCAGGGCTCGGGGGTGTTGGAAGAACAGTTACCCGGTGAAATCTCCGCCCGCTCATATGTGCATGACGGGGCCGACCTGGTCAGCTTTTCCGCGGACAAAGTAATGGGGGGTCCTCAAGCCGGCATTATCGTCGGCAGAAAGGACTTAATCGCACGGATGGAACGACATCCGCTGATGCGGGTGTTTCGGCCCGGAAAAACCGTGTATTCGCTTCTCGAATCGATGCTCATCCGACGATTAAACGGAATCCCCAATACGGTCTCGAATACCCTCTCGATAAGCTCGAAAGATCTTAAAAGCAGGGGCAGAAAGATACTGCAGGGTATAGACCGCGGGAAAGCGTCCCTTGTGGAATCAACAATTACTACCGGAGGAGGGTCCTCTCCGGATGAACGTTTTCCTTCTCTTTCTATATGTCTTCATATAGATGAGCAGCCCGAGAAGGTCCTTCGAGTTCTCCGGGAAGCAGTTCCTCCGATCATCGGGACCATCTCTGCTGATAAAGTCCATCTAAATCTCGCAACGATTCAAAATGATGAAATTCCCCACGTAAGAACACAGGTAAAAAAGATACTTGGAGCATAACATGTTGCATATCATTGGTACGGCGGGACATGTCGACCACGGTAAAACAGCACTGATAGAGGCACTCACGGGAATCAATGCAGACAGACTGCCCGAGGAAAAATCACGGGGAATGACCATTGATCTCGGATTCGCTCATTTTGAAGGCCCCGGAGGCGACCCGATCGGTGTTATCGACGTCCCCGGCCACGAACGGTTTATCCGCAACATGGTCGCCGGTGCATGGAGCCTCTCCTGTGCCGTACTGGTCATTGCCGGTGATGAGGGATGGATGCAGCAGACGGAAGATCATGCCCGGGTCCTTGAAGCCATGGGAATCGGTGAAATCGTCTGCGCTATTACAAAAAAAGATGTAGTCGAAGAAGACATCCTCGAATATGTTACTGAAATCGCCCGGGAAAACCTGGACCGAATATTTCATAAAGAAATTTCAATAATCCCCGTGTCTTCAGTCACCCGAGACGGGATCGACACATTACGTACGGTTCTTTTGGAGCGCCTTCGAGCGCTCCCGGAGAAACAGTTCGACGGATCCGGTTTTATCCACATCGACCGGGTCTTTACTATCAAAGGTTCAGGAACAGTTGTAACCGGGTCTCTTTCCGGAGGAGTGCTCTCCGAGGGAGATGAGATCACCATACTCCCGCAAGGGACAAAAACAAGAATACGGGGGATACAATCTTACTATAGTGCCATCGAGACAGCGCAACCTGTTTCGAGAGTCGCCTGCAATATTCAGGGAATCAAAAAAGAAGAGATATCCCGCGGTTGCATTGCAGCGAAAAATCCGCAACGGTTCCGGACTGAAAACGAGTTCATCATTCAGTGGGAAGAATTGGACAAGAATCGGAAGGACGAAAACCGGAAAACCATAAAGAACCATATGGAACTCGAGCTTGCCTGCGGGACCGGCCACTACATCGGCACAATCCATTTTCTAAAAACCTCCGGTTTTGCCAGAATCGTACTCAACGATCCAATATCGGTTTCCTGGTTCGATCCTTTTCTGCTCATCCGCCAGGGAGGTCACCACATCCTCGGAAAAGGCCGTTTCATTTGGGCGGGCAGAACGGACCGTCATTTCAGAATACATCTTTCTTCGATTCTCGAACGATACCCGGTCCCCGGTTCCATCAGCGAAGAACCGGTCCTTCGTTTTATTTTAACTGACTGGATTACGTTCACATCGGATTTCGAGAAGCGCGCCGTCGAAACATTTACTGAAGCCGAAGATCTGAAAACACGTTTGGTAGACGGATCGTTAATACTGGAAGAACGTCTGCACAAGGAGTTCAAAGATCTAACTGCTCTCGCCTCCAAAGCGGGGGGTGTGAGTAGAGCTGAATACCTTCAGTCATCGAATCTCCCCTCCGTGGTCAAAGAGTTCCTCATCGAGGAGGGCCTGAAAACAAAAGAGATAGTCGTAAAAGATCACATACTGATTTCCCCGGACCAGTTAGAAGGAGAGGCGGCTTTAACACCTCTTGCAAAAAGACTTCTCGATTTGCTGAATAAGTACGATAAAAAAGGTGTCCAATTGAAGGACATTCCCGAACCGGGGGCAAAGACTGAATTGCGGAACCTTGCCAGGACAGGAAAGGTGGTCGCCTTAGAGGGTGATATCTATTTCAGCACCGTTTCCTTTGATGTATTGGCAAAAAGTATTCTCGAGGGGCTTTCATCCGGTTCTTCGTTCTCGATCCCGGAAGCGAAAGAAAAAACCGGGTTATCGAGAAGATACATCATCCCCCTTTTGAACAAGATGGAGGAGAAGGGGATGGTAAAACGTGCCGGCGACAATCGTGTCGTCTGCTGATGGCCCCAATACGGTGTACTTTATGGAGGTATCTTTCTTGAAAGAAAAACTGACCCATTTTTTCTCATCCCGGTGGGGAATCATTAGTGCAGGCTGTTTTATCGGTATCTTCGGCGCACTCCTTTCGGTTTGGGGAAATCCGGAAAACATGGGTATCTGTGTCGCCTGCTTTGAACGGGATATTGCCGGAGCACTCGGACTGCACCGCGCTGCAGCAGTGCAGTACATTCGCCCGGAGATTCCCGGTTTTGTTCTTGGATCAATGGCAGCTGCCCTCATGTTCGGTGAGTTCAAGTCACGGTCCGGGTCCGCCCCGGCCGTACGGTTCGTTCTCGGTTTTTTCGCCATGATCGGCGCTCTGGCCTTTCTAGGCTGTCCCTGGCGGGCGCTTCTCCGGCTGGCAGGCGGCGACTTGAACGCCGTCATAGGCTTTGCCGGCCTCGCTGCAGGTATAACCGTGGGGGTACAGTTCCTGAAAGCAGGCTATACACTAGGCCGCGCACGAGAAGACCGGGCGGCATCCGGGCTTATTATGCCGGTGTTCATGATTGTTCTGCTTCTGCTCCTTGTTTTCGGATTTCCGGCTCTTCTCCGCAGCGAAAAAGGACCCGGTGCTCTGAATGCCCCTGTCATTGTCTCTCTGGCCGTTGCCCTGGGGGTCGGATTTTTGGCCCAGCGCACCCGATTCTGCACGATGGGGGCCATCCGGGATGTGGTCCTCATCCGAGACACTCACCTCTTAAGCGGTATTACTGCCCTCCTCGTATCGGCTTTTGCAGTCAACCTGATCCTGGGCCGGGTCACTTTCGGCTTCGCCCTGCAGCCGGTAGCCCACTCAAACCATTTCTGGAATTTCCTCGGTATGGTCCTAGCGGGTCTGGCCTTCAGCCTTGCCGGCGGATGTCCCGGTCGACAACTGTTTCTCTCCGGCGAAGGGGATGGCGATGCAACTATCTTCGTTTTCGGTATGATCATCGGCGCGGCCTTCGCCCACAACTTTGGGTTTGCCGCTAAACCCGATACGATAGCGGCAGGCAGCCTGCAGACCGGCGGAATCAGCCCCTTTGGCATGGCCGCGGTTATTATCGGTATTATCGTCTGTCTTATATTCGGTTTTGCTATGAAGGAGAAAAACGTATGAAAGAAGTAGATGCCCGCGGACTCTCCTGTCCCCAGCCCGTTATCATGACCACCGCCGCAATAAAAGAAAAGGATTTCCCCTTTGCAGTTTTAGTCGACACCGTTACCTCCCGGGAAAATGTAACCAGAATTGCAGAAAAGAAAGGCTGTACCGTTGAAAGCCGCCCCGAAGCGGGCGGTTTCAGAATGGTCATCGATGCGTCATGATCTACCTAGACAACGCAGCTACATCCTTTCCGAAACCCCAGTGTACAGCCGAGGCGGTATATGACTTTCTCCTGCACACCGGGGCAAATCCCGGAAGGTCGGCCCACGGGATGTCTGTAGACGCCGCCAGGGTCGTCTACGAAACCCGGGAAACCGTGAATACCTTTTTCGGTGGGCCGGACCCTCTGCGGGTGGTATTTACCATGAATGCTACCTACGGCATCAACATCGCACTGAAGGGTTTGCTGAAGCCCGGGGACAGGGTAGTTACCACAGGTATGGAACACAACGCAGTTATGCGGCCCCTACGGTCCATGGAATCCGAGGGAGTTACGGTCGATGTGGTCCCCTGCGACACAAACGGGGTTTTGGACCCCTCAGATGTCCGGAAAGCTCTGGAAGACGGAGGAGCCCTTGTAGTTATGTCGGCAGCTTCCAACGTAACGGGAAGTATCATGCCGGTCCGGGAAGTGGGTGGGATTGCTTATCAAAAAGGAGTTCCTCTCCTGGTTGATAGCGCCCAGGCCGGAGGTGTAGTCCCCCTAAACATGGAAGACGATTGTATCGATCTGCTGGCTTTCACCGGGCATAAATCCCTCTACGGTCCTCCCGGAACGGGCGGGCTGATCTTTGGAAATCGGGTGGACGAGAAATCCATCCGCCCTCTTGTCGAAGGCGGCACCGGGAGCCGTTCCGAGGATGAAATCCAGCCTCTCTTCCTGCCCGACCGTTTCGAAAGCGGAACCCCGAATGGAGCCGGTCTCGCCGGTTTGCATGCCTCCCTGACCTGGCTCACGGAAAACGGCACCGGGGAGATACTCAGCCGGGAACAAACCCTGGCGGGGCGGCTCCGGGAGGGTTTGGCTTCCGTCTCTGAGGTAAAACTCTACGGACCGGAGGATGCAGCACAAAGAACAGGAGTGCTTTCCTTTACTATCGACGGGCTGGAAGTCTCGGAGATCGGGGAACGGCTGGATGAGGACTTCGGAATTATGACCCGAGTAGGTCTCCACTGCGCCCCCGCTGCTCACAGGACGATCGGCACCTTCCCGGAGGGGACGGTGCGGGTGTCCGTCGGAGCATTTACAACCGAAAGGGACGTCGATTCGGCAGTAGACGCCGTTCGATCCATCGCGGCGGAGCATTACGGATGAAGGATGAGGAGAAAGTCCTCCTGGTATATTCAACCAGCCACGCGATCCGGATCGAGAAGACTTTAAAGAACAGTAGTATTTCCTGTAAACTGGTCCCGGTACCTCGTCATCTCTCTTCCGATTGCGGCATATGTGTCCGTTTCCGCGCCGCGGACGAAACCCTCGTTACCAAGGCAGTAGATGGGACCGGCATTGAGACGGCGGGAATTTTTGCTCTATAATACACTGACTATGGGAGAATTAATGTCAAGAGAAGAAATTCGGCTGACATCCATGACCGCCGCCGCCGGGTGAGCGGCCAAAATGGAGCCGGCGGCTCTATCACATGTTTTAAACTCCTTCTCGGGAATGTTTACTCAGGCCGACCATCCGGACCTCTTAGTCGGACTCGATGTAAGCGACGATGCGGCAGTCTACCGCATCAATTCCGAGACAGCCGTTATCCTCACCGTGGATTTTTTTACTCCCGTGGTGGACGACCCGTATTCGTTCGGTGCCGTGGCTGCGGCAAACGCCATGAGCGACATCTATGCCATGGGGGGGACTGTCACCCTCGCTTTGAATATTTGCGGTTTTCCGAAGGAGCTGCCCCGGGATGTTATTTCGGAGATACTGAAGGGGGGCGCGGATAAGGTCAAAGAAGCCGGAGCAGTCCTTGGCGGGGGCCATACCGTAGACGACAATGAGCCGAAATACGGCCTTGCCGTTATGGGAATCACGCATCCGGATACCATAATGACCAAGGCCGGCGCACGGCCGGGGGACAGTCTCATTCTCACAAAACCCCTTGGTACCGGCATCATTACCACAGCCGGAAAAGCAGGTCTGGCGGAAAAGGCCCACATCGAAGAGGCTGTATCGAAGATGGCCAGTCTCAGCAGCGGCTCCTCCGCGATACTCCGTTCTTCCGGTATAATCGGCTGCACCGACATCACAGGCTTTGGTTTACTCGGTCATGCCGCGGAGATGGCCGAGAAAAGCAAGGTTCGAATCAACCTTCGAGCGTCCTTTCTGAGCTTTCTGCCGGGGGCAAAAGAATACGCCGAACAGTGGCTCTTTCCCGCAGGTACAGGAAAAAACAAGAGCGCCTTCGAAAATGGTATTTCGATTTTCAAAGGGTTGGAAGAAGAGCTGGTCCATCTGTTGTATACTCCGGAGACATCAGGCGGTCTGCTCGCAGCAATACCTCCGGAAAAGCAGGCTAAAGTCTTGAGCGAGTTCGAGCGGCAGGAGATTTCCTACCAGTGTATAGGTACGGTAGAAGAAGGCTCGGGGATTGTGGTAACCGACTAGAAGCCCTCACTCCTTCTGTAAGACCGGTCAGCAATTTTAGAATAACAGACTGCCCGGAAGAGGATTTGGCTTCCAGTCGACTGCCTCCTGCCGTCTCCCTCCAGCCCGCCTCCACGGCGTAAACGCCGCTAGACCCTGAATCTGTTCATTGCTTTAATATAGAAAAGCATGATGTATATGATACAGAAGCGGAGCAAGTGTTCTTTAGCCATCCCATAATTGTTAAAAGTGATGTAAAGCATTCTCAAAATGAAAAACGTTATTTTGCCTTAGGGAAAACAAATCATGAGAGACTTCTGTTTGTTTCATTTACGATCCGATTAAAAAAAATCCGAGTTATCTCAGCGAGAGATATGCCGAAGAAAGAGGTACGAGTGTATGAAAACTACAAAAAAAGAAATTCCTGAATTTAAAAATGAAGAGGAAGAACGAAATTTTTGGCGTAATCATGATTCCGTTGATTATATTGATTGGGAGGAAGGTAAAACAGGACGGTTTCCGAAATTAAAGCCGACTACAAAATCTATCTCGATCCGGTTACCTGAATCTCTTATTGAAGATCTCAAAATTTTGGCGAATAAACGGGATGTACCTTATCAATCGCTTCTGAAGGTTTATCTTGCAGAACGCGTAGCCGCGGAGTTCGACACGTAGAAAGTCGGTTAAGTCCTTCTTATATACTACAGTACCGTGAGCGTCAGTCGACCAGAGCGCCCAGCCTCGGCCAGTCAATGCTTTTCCAGAGTGCATCGCGTAACGGTAAATCCGTTTTTTCCCGTTGCGGACCATTTTTTCCATGGTATAGTATGTCCGACCTTTCATACCAAGTAACCGTCAGAAGCAACACATCCGCAGGTGTGCGGGCTGCGGCAAAAAAACCCGGATCTACGCTCACGAGTTCTCTCGCACCTTTGGTTCCCGCTGCAACAAGTCCGGAAGGCCGAGCAGGATCGAACGGCATAGCAACAACGTGGCGGTGGGTTCCCAGAGGATTCCAGGGAGGCAATTCGAACCCCCAGGCGGCGGCTTTGCGCTCGGTTTGTGAGAGGGAGGCAAGCTCGTCTTCGAGGGCGGAGATGGCCCGTCCGGTATCAGCAATAAATACAATTTTATCCAACTCGATACGACGGCCGAGTTCTTCGAGACTGTCCCAGTCTTTTCTTTCGATCGAGTTTCTCGCTTCCGTCCATACCTCTTCTCTGGCAAGGAGGGCATTCAGCAGCTTCTGCTCATATTGTTCCATCTCGGCGCGGTTTTCGGCAGCTGCAGATAGTGCCTCTTGAAGCCGCTCTTCAGCACCATCGAACACTTTGGCCTGCATATCGGCTTTTACCTTTTTATGCATCTCCGGTCCCATTGCCTCAGCCATGGCTATAAAATTTCTCGCATCCTCGAGAGTTTTCTCGTGTCGTTCGATGACTGCTCGCTCTTCAAAGATTTCCTTTGTTTGCTGT
>CAZKZZ010000115.1:0-12295 GCA_964557375.1 uncultured Spirochaetales bacterium
AATCGTCCGCCTCCCGGCTATCCGGTTTGATGTGCATTCTTCCTGTCAAATGATCGGCATTTAATTCGAACGGTATGTTTGTTAATACTTCCATTAATTATCTCCCCGTGGACAACCATACCGTATTTCAGTTTCTCTTTAAAGTTAGAAATAGTATACTATACAAAAAAGTCCATTATACTGAGAGAGGAGTACACCTATGCTCGAACCATCAGTAAAGAATGACCTCATCATCACCATTTCTCTCCGCAAAGGTTCAGAAATCCTTGTAAATCATTGTGAAGAAAAAAGAAGACAAAGAACCTTATCAAATTGATCGTCGAGATGGATGACCGGGTCCATAAAGGAAAACATCTCCAACCGCGTCTATAAGGACCTCAACTGTGACATCGCTTCGGTGTTCGTCCCCCGGGAAACCTTTGAAGACCGGGAGTGCCGAATAACATACCGCAGGCTGGACGACCTTTTTATAGATTTGCCCCACCAAACCGCGGCCTCTCAAAAAAGCAGGCAGAAGAAACGGGCATAGAAAGGCGGGGATTTCCGCCCCGCCTTTTCCTGGTTTTAATAGAAATAGTTGAAATAGAGATCTTCGACGATCGAGAGCACATCAGATGCGTCGAGTTCATAGAGCGGAGACCCCGATTGATACGCGTTTATAGACCCGGTCGACCAATCGATTTCCGCATCAACAAGGAGACTGCTGCTGCCGCCGCCGGGATAGGTAATGGTGAGCCCGCTGCCATCGGCTGAGCCGTCAGAAACATCGCTGTCTATAAGGAGGTTTAATTTCTCGACTTCGCCGGAGACAATGAGTGTGGGTTCTACGTAGATTTGTCCGTCCAGACCGATCCCTGTCTGCTGATCGGAGTACGAGTTCAATTCGTAGACGATGTAATCGAATTCATTGAAATTAAAAGCCGGACCATTACTGAGATAGATTGTAGCTGTCACGCTCCCAATAGTGTGCACTTTATATCCGGTTCCATCACCGTTTTCAGTCAATGTCCCATCCGAATCCCAATCAACCGAATTATCGAAACCGTTTACCGCGTTTTCAAAAGTCTGAAGACCCACATTTGCCAGAATATCCAAATCTAACGAAGAGTCCGGATCTACCGGATCGTAGTCCGTATCAACCGAGGTTCCGCTCCACGATCCTGAATCGATGCCGCTGTCTACCCCGTCATTCCAGGCATACTGGTACCAGCCGCTGATCGATTCCTCGTCAGCACTGATCTTCCCGCCTACGGCCTTGAGTCCATTGGTGGGATTGTCTGAAAAACTGACAGTATTTCCTGACCTCTGTACGTTAAACGTCCCGCTTACCGGAAATCCGTATCCGTCTGCCCCTGCGTAACTCCCGTAGAAACTATCAGCTGTCAATGTTCCGTTCCACGTGCCGTAACCGTCACCACTAAATGTCCCGGTATACATCTTGACTGTATTCGTATCCGCGGTATCCACACCGGCTGCTGATACAGAGCCTGATGTCAAAACGGTAGATCCGTCTGTGTCGTAATAATCCACCGTCCCTGAAAAGCCGTCTTCTACTGTATAAGTACCGTTTACAATAAACTTGTTATTGGCACTGTTTACAGCGGTAAGACTTACTTCAGCAGTTTCATCATCATAAGTGCCGGTGACCGTGTAATCTTCTCCTCCATAACGAACTTTACCGGAAACATTGATCGTAGCAGCAGCTGAAACATCGCTCCCTTCGTACCCTGCCGACGAACCGGAAGGTCCGAACTGTATATCCATGACTGCAGCACTTCCATCATCCAGTGCTAAGGTCCCCATCATGTTCTCCGGCGGGGGAGTACTGTTTGATCCATCGTTATCACCATCACCGGTATCATCAGAATCTTCACTGCTGCTGTCATCCCCTGACGGGGGATCGATTGGCCCAACCGGACAGCCGCTTAGCAAAAGAAACCCTACAACAAGCGCCGCTAAAATGACAATCACAAATCCTATTTTTTTGTTTGTTTTCACCTTGACCCTCCACAATGAGTTTGTTCCGCGCCTTAAGCGGTTCTAATGATTTAATTGAAGAGTTAGTCAAGCGCTTGTATTAACTCGATCCTGTATGACCGGCAAGAAAGGGAAAATAGAGGCAAATCTATAAGCCTCGATTTTCAGACTCCATCCTCTCCGAACATACTTTACCGTTTGTATAAACATTATAATTTTAGTAATGTTTTTTGTCAAGTAAATTACAGAAAAAACTCCACTTGACTTTAAAATAGCCTCCACTATGTTCAGATAATGTTTAGAGAAGAAAAAATGACAAGCAGAATATTTACTATACTTTCTTAAGCAGGTTGCTTATTGTATTCTTTGTTTATCTTTACACTTTCCTGGTAGACAGTATCAGGACACAGATCTATGCAATTATATGGATCACGTTTTTCCGAGATGTCCCATGCGAGAGTCCCATTCATAATAGTACACAATTCTTTAAACCGGGACAATTTCTTTATCTGTTCAAAAACCCCGGATTCCAATCGGATCCAGTTGCAGTCATAACGCTTAATTTCTCCATTATCATAAAACAGTATGACAGTAAAATCATCCTGCGGAATAACTTGAAACAATTTCGGTCTCCACATTTTTATACTACTCCAAAGGTTTAATTTTATTAAATGACTTCGATTGCCAAATAGATAATAGTTCGTCTTTGTGAATTTCGTACCAAGCAAGAACGAGCCTTGCCTGTTTAGATGGTAAAAAACCCTTTGAGAAAGCTCCCTCTTCTATATCAAATTGAGCTTCGTATTCATTATAAGATGCATGAAAATGAGGAGGATCATGCTCGTTGAAATACATAGTTATAATAATCCCGAAAAACCTCGAGATTTCAGGCATCTTAATGGAACCTCCGCTTTATAATTATTCTATTACTGAAAAGACAAAAATTCAATTACCGATACTAGGGAGTGCTTCATTATCTCCATTAGAAACCTAAAATCCCTTCCAAGGGTTGCACTCCATTTTACTTTACCCTATCATTAACTCGCTTGGAGAGGTGACGATGCGAACAGTACTGAATATGCTTCAAAAGGCTTCTACTGATTTTGCCGAAAGACCCTATTTGTGGGAGAAAACAGACAGCGGCTGGGTCTCTAAAAACTTCCGCGAAACTGCAAACGAGTCCGATGCGTTTGCATCAGCTCTTATTCGACGGGGATATAAGCGGGAGAATACGGTAGCTATTCTCAGTGAAGGGAGCCCCCGGTGGGTCATCGGAGAGTTCGGGATTCTCAAGGCAGGGTGTAGTTCCGTTCCTCTTTCGATAAAGCTTCTGCCGGAAGAACTGCCCTTCAGACTCAACCATTCCGAGGCGAAGGCGATCCTCGTTTCGAAAAACAATATCGAGAAACTGCTTAAGGTGTATCACAAACTGGACGGCAATATCGACATTATTTGCCTGGACAACGACAGCCGGTTTCTCGAAACCGCACTGCGGGAGTACGAGCTGTCCGGAAAAATCGACATTCTCTATTTTGATACGATGATTGCCGAGGAAAAAGCGGCCGGCATCGACGTGCCCGGCCTCCAAGCGGTCGAAGAACAGATAACAGAGGATGATACGGTCACTATCTCATACACCTCCGGGACTACCGGAAACCCGAAAGGGATTATGCTCACCCACAAAAATTACTATGTCAACTGCCGCGACTCGATCAATATGTTCAACGTACCGTACGATTTTCAGACCCTGGTGATCCTTCCCTGCGACCACTCTTTTGCCCACACCGTGGCCATCTACTCGGCACTGGTAGTAGGCATCTCTCTCTACTTCGTGGACGCGCGGGGCGGGGGCATGGCCATCCTCCGCAACATCCCCATAAACCTAACAGAAGCCAATCCTGATTTTCTCCTCACCGTTCCCGCCCTCACCGGTAATTTCATGAAAAAAATCAAAGCGGGGGTGGCGGAGAAGGGAGCATTTGTCGAAGGATTGTTCAGGATGGGGATGAGCGCCGGAAAAGCGTTTCATGGGGATGGATTTACCAAACCGCCTTTTTTCCGCAGGGCCATCACCTTCCTGCCCTACAAACTCGCAGACAGCATCGTCTTCAAACAGATACGAAAGATTTTCGGAAACAGAATCAAGTTCTGTGTGGGCGGGGGAGCGCTTCTCGATATTAAACAGCAGGAGTTCTTCATGGCATTAGGGGTGCCCGTGTATCAGGGGTACGGCCTTACTGAGGCGGCACCGGTCATCTCTTCGAACACCCGGAAGGTCCACAAACTCGGCTCCTCGGGCCGTCCTGCCCCCTCACTTACGTGCAAAATCGTTGACGACGAAGGGAAGGAACTGCCGCTGGGAGAGACCGGAGAGATCGTCGTGAAAGGGGAGAATGTGATGAAGGGGTACTTCAAGAATCCGGAGGCAACGGCCGAGACCGTAGTCGACGGGTGGCTCCATACCGGAGACCGGGGCTACATGGACGAAAATGATTTTCTCTACGTGGTCGGGCGGGAGAAGGCACTCCTCATAGCGGAGGATGGAGAAAAATATTCGCCGGAGGAGATCGAAGAGGCAATCACCAACAGCTCGGACCTGGTTTCCCAGGTGATGATCTACAACGACCACAAGAAGTACACTTCCGCCCTCGTCGTGTTGGACGAGCAGGCGGTGAGCAACCGTATCCAATCAAACAAGATCGACACTGCCGATAAACTGCTGGAGGCAGTCCACACATCTCTTAACAGGTTTCGGGACGATCCTGCCTACAAAGACCGGTTTCCATCGATGTGGATTCCGCGGACCTTTCAGCTGATTCCGGAGCCGTTCTCCGAGCAGAACCAGATGATCAACTCATCCATGAAGATGGTCCGGTACAAGATCTCGGAGGCGTACGAGTATTTTCTCGAATACATGTACACGCCGGACGGGGACACCTACATCAACGATGAAAACCGGAAAGTGATCAAGACTTTGTTCGGCTTGTAGCGCCGCAACTCCCATAAATCATTTTAAAGCGAGGAATATAATGAAACATATGCAGCTCCGTTTTATCGAGAATTTGACCTTTGAAGTAGAAAACGGACCGGTCACCTGGAGATGTGACCAGCCGGCGGACAACGGGGGCGACGGAAACTATCCCAACCCCTCAGAGATGTTTATCGGAAGTATTGCCATGTGCGCCGCTACCTATGCCGGTTTCTTCTATAAACGAGAGAAGATCGACATGACCGGCTTCAGCATTGAGATCAGTTACGAAACAGTCGGCCAGCCGAAACAGTACGGCAACGTGGTACTTTCGATAACCAGTCCGAATGTCCCGGAAGAGAAACGGAAGAAATACGAAAAATTTGTGGACAGCTGTATCGTCGGCCAGACGGTCAAAGATGCGGTGAATCTAAAAGAAGAATTTATCTACCCGTAACCTGACCGTTTCTATTAGAACGGATTTATTTCCTGTACCAGCGGAAGAACGACCATACTCTGCACCTCCAGATGGGCCGGGAAATCCCAGATGTAGGCTACCACATCACCGAGTTCGGCCGGCTGGATGCATTTATCCCGGGTCTCCTTATCAAAGGCGGGGAGGCCCGCACTGTCTATGAACTCCGTGTTTCCCCAGGAAGGGACCAGAGAGGTCGCCCGGATACCGTGCTCCCGGCCTTCTACATAGATCGAATTGGTAAACTGGACCATTCCCGCTTTAGCAGCGGCGTACACCGACCAGCCGGGCCACGCTTCAGTCGCACAGATACTCGAGACATTGATAATGGTGCCGGATTTCCGCTTTTTCATCTGAGGCAGGACCCTGCGGCAGCCGTAGATCGCGCCGGTGAGATTGACGGTGATGGAAGCATCGATCTCCTCATCGGTCTGTTCCTCTAACGGGGCAATGTTGATCCCGCCTCCGGCATTGTTTACAAGAAGGTCTATCTTCCCCTCTTTTTCTGTGACCCGGTCGATGAGGGCATCCCAGTCTTTCGGGCGTGCCGCATCAGCTGCGACATACCTGCAGCCGCAGCTTTCAGCAGTCTCTTTGAGGGTCTCTTCGTGCCGGCCTGTTATCCAGACCGAAGCCCCTGCATTGGAAAGAACTTCTGCAATCCCCGCTCCGTAACCGGTGGACCCGCCCGTTATTACGGCAGTTTTACCTGAAAAATCGTGTTTCATAGCCTAAATAGTATTGGAAATACCCGGTAGGTGCAACCGAACAATTGCGGGTCCATTGCAATCATTCCCAAAAATCAGAAGCGATCTCAATGAGGTTTCCTTCCGGGTCTGCGATCATTGCCGACCTCATCTTCCACGGTTCATTCCGAGGTTTATAAACCTGTTCGGCCCCGGCTTCGACCAAACGGTTAAAGATCCGATCGACCTGTTCCGATTCACCGACATTGATAGCCAGTTCAAATGTTCCATTGATGCCGTCAGGAAAAGAAACCTCTTGTCCGAGCAGACCGGGTAATTCTTTTCGCTCATACATCGCAAAGCGGACGCCATCATGATTGAACTCAGCATAGGGACCGGTGCCGTCCCAGTCGATATCAATTCCTTCAATACATACAATGGTTTCCGGTTCCAATCAATTTTTATTTCCGGCCGTCTCCAGAAAATCGGGTTTTATCCCGATTATTACAATTGGGAGACTAAAATGATCATATATATGAAAGGCAGAATGTATAAAAAAGTATACCTTTTTTTTAATATGTTATCAATCTGGTAATCTTAATACATGTAAGTTATTACAATGTAAATAATTACATACTATTATCGGGGATTGATTTTTTTTGGCATGTAAATTGCTATATTGTCCTGGTGTTTTTATGATTTTATGGGAGGGGACGATGGAGGTGCATTATGCAAAACGCACGAACAGCGTTACTAGTGATACTCCTAGTCCTTTTAGCCGGCGCCTGTAATCTGGACCCGGGACTGGACCCCGGCAGTACTGATGATTCCAATACAGGTAGCACTGATTCGGGGGATTCCGATTCTGGTGATTCCGGTTCCGACACAGGTGATGACGGCGGTGACGGCGGGCCTTCTGCTCAAGACCAGTTCCGCTCCGTTGTACAGGATGAAGCCGGCGGAATCAGTACGGATCCCACTGCAGAAGCGGTCTACAATGCCGGAGCTGCAATAAAAGAAGCACAAACTACCTACGATATTGATCTTTCCACACTAATCGAGATTCTCGAAGCAGAAGTTGATGATCCGGAGCTGCGGGACCTTCTCCTTTTGGTAATTGACAACGGATACACCCTCCAGGACATCCAGAGCTTTATGGACGGCGTTTCGTCGAACCCGGAAGAAGGGATAACTGCAGCTTTGTCACTCGATGAAAACATAGACGGCGATTCCACAGCACAGCTAAACGGCGATGTGGAGTGGACCGATGGTATCGACGGATCGGGATTACGGTTCGATGCGGAAGGAGAGTATGTGTCTCTTCCCGACTCGAGCAGTCTCGACCTTCTCAGTGAAGAAGCATCGATCGAGGTGTGGATTTATCCTGAGCAGAACATAACCGCAGCAGGCATCATCCACAAGGGAACCGAACCGGATTTCTCGGATGAGTCGTATAGCCTCCAGTACAACAGCCCGGGAGAGGTCGCGATGATCTTTACCAATGAGGCGGGTAAATATACCTACGTCATATCAGATGAGCCCCACCTTGCGGAAGACCAGTGGCACCATATCGTCATTTCCTGGAACATGAGTGAGGTGTGGATGTACATAGACGGTGCGGCAGTGACCAGTCTCCGCTACTACCAGAACGGATGGAAGAGCAGCCTCCCGGCGGATTTCGCCCCCATCCGGGATTCAGACGGTGATCTGATGATCGGATCCCAGCCCGTTGCGGGCTACCGTTTCGAAGGGATCATCGACAATGTAGTACTCTACGACCGCGTACTCCCGGCAGATGAAGTTGCTGCGAATTACTCGGCACTTATAAATTGATCGATCACGGCCGACAGCTAATGCTCGGCCACTGGTTTTCCAAAAAGATAGTGCGAGACGATGTACTCGTTTCCGCCGTCAAGACCGAAAGTTTCCTCGCAGGCCATAAAGAACAGCCGCCAGTAGACACGCCAGCGGGCTGCATCTTTCTCTCCGTAGGCTCGTACCAGAACAGGCATGATCCGGCCTCGGTTCCCGTCGAACCGGTCGAGCCAGGCGCGAAGCGTTTTTTTGTAGTGCAGGCCGCTTACCCGCCAATGCTTTTCGATATGGAGCTGCTCCTGAAAGTAGAGTAAAAGGTCGTCCGACGGCATGGTCCCGCCCGAAAAAAAAGTGCGAGCCATCCAGCTGTCCGTATATTCATAACAGAACTCACGGTGGCTGAAAATGTGGACAAAGAGTTTCCCTCCTGGCTTTAACCAGTCTGCAACGCGCGCCGTCAGCTCCCGGTAATTTTTCATGTGTTCGAACATCTCCACCGAGATGATCCGGTCGAACTTCTGCTCGGGGTGAAAATCGTTTATGTCGGCAGTTCGAGTTGTAAGATTTGTGATCCCCCGATGTTCTTTCTGCCCGTTGATGTAGCCGGCCTGGTCTTTTGACCCTGAAACCGTGACGACCACGGAGTTTGGAAACTGCTCTGCAATGTAGAGCCCCAAAGCTCCCCACCCGCAGCCTAAATCGAGAATCGTCTGCCCGTCTTCTACCTGCGCTCGACTGCAGGTAAGTTCGAGCATCGCCTCTTCCGAACCTGCAAGGCCGGTACTGCCGGTGCCCTTAGCACCAGGAGTGGTCTCAGTCGGAGAGTTGGCCCTCTCCGTCCAGTAGCCGCAGCTGTATTTCATATGGGGCCCTAAAAACAGTGTAAAAAAATCAGGCGGGAGCTCGTAGTGCTGCTCATTCGCTTTTTCTACGGCCACTGCAATCGGACCGTTCGAAAACGTTTCACGAATACGGGAAAAACGTTCGGCCCACTCTTCGACACTCATAGTGCGATAGATTTTGAGGTGGTTTGCCAGTAACCTGCGGATGCCGAGCCGAATAAGCCAATCGGGGATGAGCCCGGTTTCAACAAGGCGAATATACCATTCCATACAACCTCTCGAGATATTACTCTGCTTCGGTCCGTGGAAACAAGGCCGATATAATCATTACCCCTCCTACTGTAATAAACGCGGCTGCGGCCCATCCGACAGCAGAGGGGAAAATGGAGAGTTCGAAGAGATAGGGCTGGGCGGCCCTCCAGATTATCAACCCGATAATACCGAGTCCGGCTGCCGCTAATACGATTCTCGGAGCTCGCTGTGTTTTTGAAAACGGGGCAAACCTTCGGATGCCACTGTACAGGCCTAACACCAATCGATAGATCAACCAGAGAGATGCGACTACAGCTATGAGAATAAAAATCCGAAGGACGTTGGTTGCAGCGGTAATCCTTGCGAACTTGACCGAACCGAGGCCGGCCCACTTGGCCCAGTCGGTAAGAACAAGTGCTAAAAACGGCCAGCTCCGCTGGCTGTTGGTGAGGATAATAATTCCCTCCCCCGCCTCCGGAACGGTATGAAAGTGGGTCATCCAGCCGTGTCCCTGTCCACCGTGCCACACCGCCTTCCTGCCGTCGGGGAGGTCCTCGATAAAATGGCCGAACCCGTAGGAGTCTGCAACCACGCCGTACATCCCCGGGATGTCGATAACGGGGGTGTGGACCACCTCGATACTCTCTTCGGTGAGCACTCCATGGTCGGTGTAGTACGGCCCCCGCATTTCGGCAATCGCAAACCGGGCGATAGCCTCAGTATCCGCAAGGAGCCCGCCGGAGGCGGAGACGGGATAGACGTACGGCGGGACCGGAGTCCCGTCTGGCTCATACCCGTTGGGGACCTTCGAGGCAAACGACTCCTTCCAGACGCAACTGGCATTCTCCATGCCGAGGGGTGCCAGTACTTCTTCCGCCATGTAATCGGCGAAACGCAAACCGGTCACCTCCTCCACTACCAGCTCCAGGAGATTGAACCCAGGATTGGAGTATTCGAACCCTGCACCTGGTTCCCGCACCAGCGTCGCTTCCTTTTCGAGGTAATCGCGCAGGGACGGCATTTCACTTCCCGGTTCATATTCAGCCGCCGGGCCGACGGTACCCAGGGGGAACCCGCCGCTGTTGGAGAGGAGCCGCCGGACGGTGACCGCCTCTTCTGCGTATTTGGTCTCAGGGAGCTCCCAGCCTCCGAGGTATTGTTCCACCGGTGCATCTAGATCGATGAGCTCCTGTTCTACCAGCCGCATAATCCCCCATGCGGTAACCGACTTAGAGATGGACTCCGTACGGCAGACAGCATCGGCGGTCATCTCCTTGCCTTTAGCCAAGTCCGCATATCCGTAAGCACCGGTCCACACCAGCACTCCATCATGGATGAGGGCCATGGAGACACCCGGAATACGGTAGCGGTCCATAAGGCGGGGGACCTGTTCGTCGAGATAAGCAGTAAAAGAGGCGGGTGGAGTCCCTTGGCCGACATTATGATCAGTACAGCTCACCGCGGTAAGCAGCACAGCAGCAAGAACCAAGAGCAACAGAATCGTATTGCGCATATATTACCTCTCGTATATTTTTTAAACATCAGTTTATAATTTTCTTGAAAGATTTTTCAATTCTATCTATCATGAAAGTATAGAAAAAAACAGCTTTAGCCGATTTTCTTGTTCACAGTGATAATCCGAAGTACAACTACCTCGGTAAAGGTATTTCCGAGATGATCGCCGTGGAATTGTCCAAATCTCCCGGTGTTGCCCTGGTAGAACGGGAAAAGCGGGTGGAAATTATGGAGGAGGTGAAATTCGCCCTTTCCGGACTGGCGGAGGACACAGACCGTCAGGTAGAAGTTGGGAAAATGCTTGCGGCAGACTACCTCGTGTTCGGAGAGATCGTGGATATGGCCCCGCAGTTGTTAATCAGTGTACGGATGACAGGAGTGAAATCGGGAGAAATAGTATTTCGGGAAAAGCTTACCGAGAAAGCGGGCAACTATGAGTACATCTCCGGATATTTCGCCTCGGCCCTTTTAGATCACTTTAATGTCCGGGTAGCGGAGACAACGGCAAAGAAGACCGAACCGTTTTACTCCTATCAGAATCCGGCATATTTGGGGATTATACGGACGGATAATCTTTATTTATTGGCAAGTTTACCGCTTCTACCCGGCCATGTGGTCGGTTTTTATGAATATCTTAATATAATGCCGATACCTGAAAGTGATGTGTATATTACCGAAAACGACTCCAACGGAGTTTTGGGATATACTTTTCCCCTCGGGGAAAAACTTGGGATGAGGGTTGACGCAGTAATAATCGCCAGAGAAAACCAACTGCGGAGAACACTTTTAGAAGGGACGGGTATAAGTTCAAACGACGGCGGTCTTGGTGCCGTAATCGATTTCGGTTGGAACATACTGCCATCGATTTCTCTTGGTGCGGGGATTACTCTCTATCCAAATTTCGGTGAGAACGTACTTGCCTTTGAATATAAGGGTTCATTCAGAGTTGCAGGTACCTTAGGTTTTCTTTATCGGAACACCAATGAGTCCTTCATATTTGATACTCGTATCGCCTGGGGAAATCAAACTAACAGTATCATCGATGCATATGCTGAGACAATAACAGGTGAAGTAATGACGCCAGTTTTTTTAGAAAACACCCTGACCTTTGCGTTTAATCAGAAACGGACCTTCTTCCTCATAAAACAGCTCAATGACGTTAGTTTCGACCGGGTATATTATTTCGGCCGTATCCTTCCTGCAGTGGAACACTTCTTTTTCAACTGGTTCTCCTTACGGGCCGGAATAGAAGGTTCGTTTTCACAGCTCAACGATTCTTCGCTGTTGGGGTACGGGGCGATGGGAGGCTTCACCTTTCGCATCATCCCTTGGGGATTAGATATCGACCTGAATGTCTCTTACCGCCTGCGGCCTTCAAGGGCAATTGAGGAACTGCTCTATAGAGACTTATTGCTACTGTTAAGCGTTTCACTAAATGATGTGTTTATATCGAGGGATTAACACGGTTTGGCTGAGAATCGTTTTTTACGCTATTGCATCAGATCTTTTGTTTTATCAGTGTTTATAATATCAGCGTTGTTATTTTGAATTATATCACATTGATATTATATGTAAAGCATTTCGGTTAGATTTTTTAATGAGGCTACGGGTATATCCGAAATATAGGCCAGGCTCCGAAAACGATTGTTAAACTTAAAAAAATAGTTTAAAATAGTAGAAATTGATTTATTGGATAATCTCATGCAAAATCTAAAAACCAAGAAAACCATCCTCCTTGTAGAAGACGAAGCTCTCATTGCAATGA
>CAZKZZ010000116.1:0-5939 GCA_964557375.1 uncultured Spirochaetales bacterium
CTCTCCCCGCCACTGGCGCCGGCTGGTAAAACCCCAGCTCAAACGGATCTACGCTGAGGCCGAAAAACACGGTTTAACCCGGTTCCACCACTCCTGCGGGCACATCGTGCCTATAATCCCGGACATGATCGAAATCGGCCTGAACATCCTCCATCCCATTCAGGCGGATGTACCCGAAGATAATCTCATCGCTTTGATCGACGAAGCCAGGGCCCCGCTGTAGGAGCAGCCCCGTCCTAATTCCTTCGCTCGAAGAAAAACGAGACAACTTCCTGGAGAATCGGAACAACCGCAAATCTGAAAACCACCTCCATATCAAACCCGAGCAGCATTGATACATGGACCCCGATTTTAGTAGTTCCGTTTTCTATCCTGTAACAATCGGCTTTTACAGGAATCATAAGCCAAAAAAATGCATAAATAAACATTGATCGCACAGGCATTTAGGGCTACACTTTCCATCAGATGATAAAGCGGAGGAAATCTATGAAAAATGTAAAGACAATCGCACTGTTTTTTCTCGTGCTGATACTGCTCGCTTCCTGTGCTCCAAGTGCTAACGAGCTCGAAAGGCCGAAGCGTGATGAAAATGAGGTGGCCGGTTTCTGGCTCGGTCTGTGGCACGGAATCATAGCGCCGGTTACATTTGTCATCTCACTGTTTAGCGATGCAATCGATATGTATGAGGTAGAAAATAACGGGGGATGGTATAATCTCGGCTTTTTGTTCGGTATGATTGTCATATTCGGCGGCGGCGGCGGTGGAGCAGCGCGCAAAGGTTCTTCGAGACGCCGGGATTAGTCTCGGAAAAGCCCGATGTAGGAGAAATAAAGATGAATATAGGAATAGTTGTTGTATCTCAAACAGGACATACGGAATCAGTCGCAGTCAAGCTCAAAGATAAGCTTGCCGGGTCGGGACATACGGTAGGATATCAAAAACTGCAGGTGAAAGGCGAAATCCGGCCTGATATAAAAACGTATCAGTACGAAGAACTGCCCGATCTAACGCCATATGAGGCTGTTGTTTTTGCTTCCCCTGTTATGGCATTTTCATTAAATCCGGCGATGAAGTATTATCTATCCAACATCCCCTCTCTAGCCGGGAAGAAAGCCGCTTTTCTCGTAACTGAGCAGTTTCCCTTTCCCTGGCTCGGCGGAAATCGGGCGGTCCGCCAAATGACCAAGCTTTGTGAGGTAAAAGGGGCACAAATACTCGATTCGGCCATTGTCAACTGGGCCAACTCGCGGCGCGAACAACAGATAGAAGAGGGTATTGATAAATTAAATGAGACAATGAATTGAAAGGAGTACTGATGGAATATTTTCTCACTATTGACGCCGGGACGACCTCGGTGAAAACAGCCCTTTTCGATCAGAAAGGGTCCCCCCTTGCAGTGGTGCTTCGGGAATACAGCCTGGAAACCCCTTCGGAAAACATCGTAGAACTGGACCCGGAAATCTACTGGAAGTGCGCGAAAGAAGGAATTGCTCAAACACTTTCCGAAAGTTCAATACCCCCCAACCGGATCCGTTCGATCGGCATAAGCTCCCAGGGAGAAACGCTTATTCTCCTCGACAAAAGCGGAAAACCCCTGATGAACGCTATCGTCTGGCTCGACAATCGTTCGTTCCGCGAAGCGGAAGAGCTGAAGCACAAATTTGGGGTAGGGAACACCGGGATCGATGATATGATTGCCACCTGGCCTGTTACGAAGGCACTCTGGATTAAACGAAACAAGCTGGAGCTGTTTCAAAAAATCAATAAGATGATGATGGTAGAGGATTACCTCATCTACCGACTGACAGGGCAGTGTATCGGAGAATATTCTCTCTACTCGTCCACCGCAATGCTGGATATCCATAATAAAAATTATTGGGACGAAATCCTGGATTATATTGGTATAAAACGGGAACAGCTGGTTGAGCTGAGAGAATCCGCGGAGATTGTCGGGAACCTCAGTAAACTAGCCGCGGAAGAGCTCGGGCTTCCACAAAATATACAAGTAACAACAGGTGCAATGGACCAGACCTCCGGGATGATCGGAGCCGGCAATATACATGAAGGGATAATAACCGAGACTACCGGTTCCGCCCTTGCTATTTGTAAAACCTTAGAGGAAATCCCTGAATCAAAAGGGCAGTCTGTGGCCGTGCAGTGCCATTCCGTACCCGATAAATATCTGGTAATCGGGTGGTGTGCTGCGGGGGGATTAAGTCTAAAGTGGCTCCGTGATACGTTTTTTGACGTTGAAATGAATGAGGGGTCGCGAATAGGCCGCGATTCCTATGAAATAATGACTGAAGCAGCCGAAAAGATCGGCCCCGGCAGTCAGGGACTGGTTTTCTATCCTTTTCTCTCCGGCCCGGGAACACTTCCGGTTGATCCCAACGCACGGGGCTGTTTTTATGGTATCGAACTGCACCATAAAAAGCCGCATTTCGTCCGGGCCGTGCTCGAATCGGTTGCATTCGTCCTGCGCGAGAATATCGAGAGGATGGAGACGATGGGGGGTGTAACAAACAAAAAGGTCAGAACAATGGGAGGGGGTGCCAAAAGCAGATTGTGGAACCAGATAAAAACTGATGTGACCGGGCTGCCCGTTTCTACAATGAGATGCAGTGAGACGGCATTGTTAGGTATCGCTATTCTCTCGAGTGTTGCAACGGGGGTTTATGCGAATGTGGAACAGGCATGTGAACAGATGATCGAGGAGATCGAAACCTTTCAGCCTAATCAGGAAGCACACAGCAAATACAACGAAATATATAATAGGTATCGCGATATCGAAGAGCGTTTTTTCGGTATAAGATGATACTGTCGGCAGAGATACGACAGAAAAGAATTGCATTCAGACAAGAATAAAATCCGCTTTTCTGTCCTCCACCGATACCTGTTTGATTTTAACGGTTACCCGGTCTCCTAACCGGTATATTTTGCCTGTTTTCTCTCCAACGTATCGGTACTGCTGTTCATCAAATGTGTAGAAATCGTCTCTTAGCTCCGAGATCGGGACAAGACCTTCAATGAGATACCGGGAAAGCTCTACAAACAGACCGAATGAGGTTACCCCTGAAATGACACCCTGATACACCTTGCCGACCTTCCGTGAAAGAAACTCCAATGACTTGATTTTCGTATACTCCCTCTCCGCGCCTACTGCTCTTTTCTCCATAACTGAGCTTTGGGTGCAGGTTCTTTCGAGAAATGTTATAAGGCGGGGGGAAGCAGGTATTCTGCCTCTTCCTTTTTTCAGGTATCGCTTCAGAAGCCTGTGTACAATAAGATCGGGATACCGACGTATCGGAGATGTAAAATGGGTGTAGGCATCGAATGCCAGCCCGAAATGGCCTTTATTCTCCGTGCTGTACACCGCCTTCGTCATTGACTGGAGAGCAATTTTTTCTACGAAATCTTTGAAATCGAGGTTCTCTATAATAGTGAGAATATTCCTGTAATCATCGGGCTCTACTGTTTTTCCTACCTTGTACGGAATTCCCAGGTTTGAGACGGCTGACAGAAAAGCCTCTACATCTTCTGCAGCGGGTTTTTCGTGAATCCGGTAAATAAACGGGATCTTCTCTTTGCGGCTTTTCTCTTCAGATACGATATGTTCTGCTACCGTACGGTTAGCGAGAAGCATGAACTCTTCTACCAGTTTGTGGGCCTCCAGCCGTTCTTTGGGCTGAATCGTTCGAGGAATTCCCTCATCATCCAAATCTATAAATTGTTCAGTCATATCGAAGTCGATACTTCCCTGCTCCTCCCTTCGTTTGCGGAGTACCTGGCTGAGCATCTGCATCATATGGATAGTCGGTGCAAACGGGTCTTCTTTACCATTAATTATTGCTTCGACTTCTTTGTAGGTAAATCGCCGTTTGCTCTCTATTACCGTTTCTTCTATTCGGTAATTCCGCACCTCTCCCATCGAGGTGAGCTCGACAATAACACTGAAGGTAAGGCGCGGTTTGCCGGGTACGAGGCTGCAGATATCATTCGAAAGATATTCAGGGAGCATCGGAAGCACATGGTTAACAAGGTACACGGAGGTCCCTCTGTTCCACGCTTCTTTATCGATCTTGCTGTTTTCAGGGACAAAATGGCTAACATCGGCTATATGAACTCCGAGCTCCAGGAGGCCTGAGGGCAGCTGTATGAGAGATACTGCATCATCAAAGTCTTTTGCCGTTTCCGGATCAATGGTAAAACTGGATGTCTCCCTCAAATCGGTTCTTTGTGTAAGCACTGAATCAATCTCCGGAAGGGGAATGTTCTCCGCCTCTTGTTCAACGGGTTGAGGAAAATCGAGGGAGAGATCCCTGGAAAGGGCCACTACTTTTAAGTCAACACCCGGTTCTTCTTTGTCACCGATAATCTGCTCTATCGTGCCTTCCGGTTTCTTTGAGGGGTCGGACCATTGGAGGAGCCTTGCCATAACAATCTTACCGTTTTTCAATTCTCCCTCGAGACTGGACTGTTTTATCTCTTTTTCAGGGACAATAAGAGAGGAGGGCAGGCGTTCATCCTCAGGATACACTTTACCGCCCTGCTTCGTGAATCGAAACACGCCTATTATGGGGCGGTCGGACCGTTTTACAATAGAGACGATTTTCCCTGACGGCTTTCGTCCTTTTTTCAGCAGCCGGGCTTCCACGACATCGCCGTCCATACCGTTTGCCAGGTGGTCATAGCTGATAAAAACATCGGGGCCCTGCTCCGTGCGGATAAAGCCGAACCCTTTCGAGGTTATGCTCAAAGCTCCTGTTACTGTCTGCTGTTTCTTTTTCATTTCCGCTCCATGATTTTACATACAGCGAGGTTTGACTTTTAGCAGTAAACCCCGTATGAATATACTATGCGTTATGAAGCGATTATCATAGGGGCCGGTCCGATCGGCCAAACGTTTCTTTCCTGGCCGCGCAATACACTGTTTTACAGTTCTCCTGAGTGGATCGCCATAGCTGGTATTCCTATCCATACACCGGAGCAGTTTAGAATAACGGGGGAGGTGTATCTATCGTATCTGCGAACAGTAGTGGAATCGCTCGGACTCGATATACGTACCTATGAAAGAGTTGTCGATATCAGAGGCCGGCTGGGTGATTTTTGGGTCACTACTGAAAAGCGGGGACGACGACAGGAGTGGAACTGCAGTGCAGTCATTTTCGCAACCGGCGGGCTGGACCGTCCGAACACTTTGGGAATACCGGGGGAGGACCTGCCCCATGTAACACACCGGTTTGACGAACCTCACCGCTACTTTCGTCAGAAACTGCTTATCGTAGGCGGGCGTAACTCCGCAATTGAGGCTGCAGTACGAAGCTGGCGGGCCGGTGCTGAGGTAGCAATCAGCTACAGAAGGCCGGCTGTCCTCGAAGAGTACGTTCTCTCCAGACTCTATCTCGAAGTGAGCCTGCTCATAGAGAAGGGCCGGATTGCATTTTATCCGGAGACAGTTCCTGAAGCAATCGGAGATGAGAAGGTAACGCTTAGGAGGTGCGGAAGCGGGGCAGAGGGAAAAACATCATCAATGTCAGCACCGGTGTCAGGATTGACATTCGAAGTCACAACTGATTTTGTCTTCTTCGCCACCGGTTTCAAACAGGACCCCACCCTTTTTGAACTTGCAGGAGTACAGCTCGAAGGTGATGAGCAAAGACCGGCTGTAAATCCCCTGACTATGGAGACGAGCATTCCCGGTATTTATGTTGCAGGTACCGCAATCGGAGGCAGCCAGAGACGGTTTAAGGAGTTTATCACTACCGGGCACAGCCATCCTCGAAAAATCGTGCGGGCCCTAACCGGAGAAACGGATATTGTTACAGGGAATATACCCGGGAGAGATTTTGAACTCTCACCTGAAGATATTGAATAAGAACGTTTTTACCAGGTTATAGAAGGGTATCTCTACAGCCCGTACCACTTTCAACTATTCAGTG
>CAZKZZ010000116.1:6039-12132 GCA_964557375.1 uncultured Spirochaetales bacterium
TCCTGATACAGCTCCTCGACCTCTTCGTACGAAAACTCATAGGTCGTATTGCAGTTGAAACAGGTCGTTTTTACCGGGAACGGTCCGTTGTCACGCAAATCGCGCAGTTCATACACGGGGAGAGCGGACAAAAACCGTTTGAACAGGTCCTTTGAGCAGTGACAATAGAACTCGATACTGCGTTTCCCGATATGCACAGGTGAGATGTCCGAAAAATACTCATCGATTATTTCTTTTCCGGTTTGCCCTTCAGAGAAAAAGGTCCCGAGTGAGGTGAGAGTGCGGATTCTCGAATCGAGTTTATAGCTGGTCTCATACTCTGCAGAAGGAAATGCCTGGACCATGAGCCCGCCGGCTCCGATTACTCTGCCTTCAGAGTCGAATCGGATGCTCAGATTAAACGCAGTGGGTTTCTGCTCCGATTTAATAAAATAATAGGTCAGGTCCTGGGCTATATTTCCATGTTCAATGCTTACGAACCCGGTAAATGGATTTTTTGCGTTCTCCAGTTTTTTCGTCACTGCGAGGGAGCCTTCTCCAATGAAAGGAGACATATCAAAAATTTCCTGAGGGGCAGAATATTTATCGTTGTCGTTCTCGTCGAGCAATTCCAAAATATCACTGTTTTCCAGATAGCCGCGGATCCTGCCTTCGGCAGTGGCTTCGGCGCACACCCCTCCTACAGGTCCGTCGCAAATAAGCTTCAGTTCTATGCGGTCATTCCCCTTGATGTTGGAGGTAAGTAATCCTGCTGCAAGATAGGCGTGTCCGGCGATAAATGTTTCCAGTTTCCCGTACTGATGATTGGTCCGCATTTGATTGATGAGTTTCGTACCATTGATCAATGCACCACGATAATTACCGTGATCGAGTATAAAAATGTCAACGCCGTCATTGTCGATTGTATGAAGATGATCGTTTATAAATGTGTCGCTGATTGGTTTCAATTCCATTGTACTAGTAAAAGTAACATGAACTGTAAAAATGTCAAATGAAATGTATATAGTTGTTGTGATTTTTCTTGCAGTCCTCTATAGTGGGTGAAGGAGAAGAATCACATGCGTTTCCCTGTCGTTTTTTCAATAGCCGTAGGATTTCTTATGGTCGTTCAATGGGCTTTTTTCATTCTTACCGGAAATGTCCCTGAGTTCTCGATAAATCCCATTGAAATCAGCTTTCATATCGCAGTCGAAATGCTCACTGCTGCAGCGTTGATCACTGGTGGTGTCTCGTTGTTACGCTCGGGAGATTCTGCCCGATTCGTATATCTCATAGCACAAGGGATGCTGATCTATGCAGTTATCAATAGTTCAGGATATTTTGCTCAGAGGGGAGAATGGGTATTCGTTTTGATGTTTGCGGTACTTCTCGTACTCTCAGTTTTCTCCATTGTACGTATAATACGATGGAAGGAGTCCGGATGAGCAGAGAAAATAGAAACTCAGACTCCGTGTAAAAGCCGCAGCGCGTTACTAACCAAATCTTCTCTCAAGCTCTGTTTATTATCCACCCGGTTACAGATCGCCTGTAAAAGTTTGCCGTGTACATAAGAATGGGCAATATCGATGTATTGCCCATTCTCGTCATCTGTATTCTGTTCTTTTCCTTTTATTAGCATCAGTATCCGCTTAAACGCATTCGGCAGTTCAAAGAGAAACTGCCGGTCAGCAGGAGCATGTTCGAGAGGGAGGCTTTCTATCCATATGAGTTTGTAAAAAGCGGGATAAATTAAAGCGAAATCAATATACTTTTCGATTATTGCCGAGATATCGACGCTTTCATCCGATGCCGGAAAGCAGTAAGACTTCATCAATTCGAGCGCGCGTCGAAGCATTTCCCATTTCAGTTCTCCTAAACTCGGGAAATAGTTGTAGATGTTCGTGTGTGCACACCCGGCTCGCTTAGCTACCTCCCGCAGGTTTACGAATTGGAGGCTGTCCTTTTCAGTCATCAGGGCAAGGGCTTCATTTACTATTGTCTGTCTTAAATTGTGCTCCTTCACTGGCGGGCCTCTCGTCTGGCCTGCCGGGCCAGGGAGCGGATGTAGAGAGCTGCCAGGACGATGCCGATTGTTCCGAGAAATGCCCAGAAGACGGCCAAAAACAGATCAAACGGGAGCCCTGCGAGCATCAATCCCCCTGTCATTCCCATTAATGCCAGACCCATTACGGTTATAACGATGAGCATGACTCCGGTAAGATAGTACCCGATTTTTTTATTCTGAACAGATTTGACAATTGCATAAACGACCGCCGGAACAACGAAGGTAAGGTCTAACACATACACCATGGTAAACGGTTCATTAGTGGGATTTTTTAGAAGCGGCTCCCCGGTCAGATTCGCAATTACATCTCCCGACCATAAAACGGTCAAGATGAGCGCCATAATACCCATAAATATGATGCCGGCCATTCTGTAGGAATTTTTCGGAACCATTGTGTCCGTAGTTCTAAGAAAATTGATGGACCGGACGAGCAGGATAATCGACAATAAAAGAATTGCCAGATAGCAGAAAAACAGTACGTTGAGATTTACTTCAAGGGCATAGAAGAAGTAGGTATACACAAGGTAGGCGGAAATCCCAGCAGTAACGATCTCTTTCGCGGGTTGCCTGAACCGCAAAGCGATAAGGAGAAAGACGGCAGCGGCGATCGTAATCGCATCCTGGCCGCGCACCTGTGCGTTGATCCATTCGATATCGGAATATATGGGAGTCAAGATCCCCAAAAGGGAGCAGATGATAGAAAGTACGGCCGTAGTAATAAGAATCATTTTTTTATCCATTAAATGTACTCCTTGAATAGGTAATCCGTGTCTTTCAAAGTAGTTTTTAATTACCAATGGTAATTACCGCTGGTAATATAAACCGTTTTTTTTATGAGGTCAATATGAAAAGCACGTATTTTTTTAAAATAAACTTTACTAGAAAAGTATGAATAGCTATATTGTAATACATCCATTCGATGGAGAAGGAACAAATATGAAGAAAAGAAAAAGAAACCTGAAAAACCTTGTGATTTTGGTAATAACGTTTGCCGCACTAACTGTCCCTCTTGCGGCACAGACGGGCGACGAATCCCCAAAACCTGTTACCTTCGGTATTCATCTCTTAGGGGGAGGCAGGTATGATGACGTTAGAATGTGTGTCGGCTCCCCTCCCGGTGTGCCGGGAGGACCGATCGGAGAAATATATCTCGATCTCCGGTTTGCTGTTGGGGAAAACGGGCATATTGCATTGAATATGCCCATATTTCGGCCGATGTTATTTGGGTTCGTCCACCAAATGCTCCAGTTCGAACCTCAGGCCACGTATGAGTACACATTTCCCACAGGTACAAAAGTGCAGCCGATAGTAGGAGGCGGACTCGGGCTCGTATTCCACTACGGACCTGATATTGATTCTTCCCCCGCGGATAGGGGAGATTCGTTTTTCTCCATGGGACCTCTGTTTACCGGCAGTGCCGGTCTCAAGTTCGGTAATGGACACTGGATAGCCGGAATCAAAGCGTTCTATTCACCTCTTTTCTCTACTGCCCATTCGGCGGGAACAGTAGCAGGAGGCGGGGTCGAGGTCCACTACCTGTTTTAAAACTTCAATGTGACCGGCATAATTGTTACGGCGAACTGTTCAGAGAGTATTCCGTATTCTGCGAACACATCGATGATGAGCAGTTTAAGTCCTCCCATCAAACGGAGGTTGAAAGGGTAGTAGGGAGCAGTGCTTTCTATGGACACATCGCCCAAGTCGCCCAAATCCAGCCCGAAACCGGCATTTGCCTCTCCGAGGTTGAGATTGATCCCTGCCCCGACTCTTGCACCGAAAAGCCAGTTGACATCGAGCCCGAAGAAAGATCTCAGCCCAATCGAAACGCCTGACCATCCCACGTCCAGTCCGGCTTCATCACCAAACCCGAGAGTAATTTTTCCGGAATTGTAATCGAAAGAAGCCCGGGCATCCAGGCTGAAAATCCCCAGCTTGATGAGGGCGGTCCTAAACTCTCCGCCGATTTGAAATGCACCCAATTCTATGGGTAAGGGGAGGCCCATTGCTTCCAAATCGATCGTGGGGATAAATCCGACCCGGACCCCGACATCGGCATTCTTCAGTAAAAAGAAATCTATAGAAGGGATCCCCAGTTTCAAATACGCATTTGTCATCGGTATCGGAAAGGAGCTGAATAATGCATCGGTACTCGAGAAGCTCGTTAGGATGTCGGTAGGTGTCGTCAGCGTGGCCCCCAGCCCCAGTTTCAAACCGAGAAATGATGAGGTATTCATCGGCGCACTGTGCCCTGCACCTGCCGAAAACCCGGCTGTAGCAGCGAGCCCTTCTACGAGGTCATCAGTCGAGGGGATATCCTGTGCTCCGGTATACATAACCGAACCGAAGCCCAGAAATAAGAAAATAAGAACAGACAGTAAAATTTTCCTCTTGATAGGTATCATAGAATCCTCCAAATTATGATATAAATAGTCATAATTTAATTATAGAACATTAATAGCCGAAAAGCAATTTTTTTGATACTGTGATATATAATGAAGGCAGTATTAATCACCGGGAGTCCCCGAAAGCACGGGAATACATCATTTGTGGGATCATCTATCTCCAAACTGCTTACCGCCGGAGGGTGGAAGGTCAAAAAGATCGAGCTGCATGATCTCGATTTCTCCGGCTGTATCGGCTGCGAACGGTGCCGGAGAGATAATAGGTGCAGCGGAATTGAGGATGATTTGACACCGTATTATTCCATGCTCGAAGATTCAGCTCTTTGGATACTCGGTTCCCCTGTTCACAACTACAATGTTACCTCCTGGATGAAGGCATTTATTGACAGGCTGTACTGCTATTACATATTCCGGCCCACAGTACCGAGGCAATACTCGAGTGTTCTGCAGGACCGGGGCAAGAAGGCGGTCGTATACGCAGTTGCGGAACAGACGAACGAGAAGGATTTCGGCTTTGCAGTCGAGGCCATGCAGTTACCCTTAGAAGCTCTCGGCATCGATGTTGTCGGGAGTTACCGTTTCCCAGGTTATTTCGAAGGAGATGCCTTATCAAAGAACACTCACAAGATCGAACAATTTTCGGCGCAATTCAGAAAGCTAATAGACAACATCTGAATGTACGCCGATTATAGGCCTCGTGTCTGAAACACGCTACGATCCTGGTTTCCCCTTATTTGTTATATGCCGTTTAACGTATTTTGCGAACTTTTTCCCTCTTTCCCGCTCCAGCCGCTGCCAATTTTCATCCTTGCGACGTTCGAGAAAAGCAATCTCTTTTTGGAGCTTGAGATAGTTTTCGAACCTCTGCGGTGACAGCTGTCCCTTTTTGATTGCCTTTTGTACCGCACAGTCAGGTTCATGCTGATGGGTGCAATCGCGAAAGCGGCAGTCGGACGCAAGAGCTTCTATATCGCTGAACGCTGTCTGCAGCGCCTCGGGAGAACTCCAAACCTGCAGTTCCCGCATGCCCGGAGTGTCGATGATGCATCCTCCGCTCGGCAGAAGCAGCAGTTCGCTTACTGTAGTCGTATGACGGCCTTTCCCATCACCTTTGCGGACGCTTTGTACCGACTGCCTCGAATCTCCTAATAGACAGTTGATGATACTCGATTTTCCGACACCGGAAGATCCGGCCAGAACTGCGGTTTTATTGTCTTCTATGAGTTCACTTACCTCCCCGAGACCCTCGCCTGTTGCCGCGCTGGTAACGAAGACGGGGCAGCCAACCGCCGTTTTTTCAGCTGCTGTCCTTTTCTCGAACAATTCCTCTTGCCCGCACACATCAGACTTGTTGAGGACAATTACCGGCTGCGCGCCGGATTCCCATGCAGCGGTGAGGTACCGTTCAATCCGTGTAGTCTTAAAATTGGCATCAAGACCTATTATAATGAGAATGTAGTCGATGTTTGCAGCGATGCATTGTTCTTTGGTCTCTTTCCCTGCTGCTTTGCGCGAAAACCCGGTACTGCGGGGGAGAATCTCTTCAGCGATGCCTTCCATCCCCCGGGAGTCTCTCTGTATTTTTTGAAACAGTATCCAGTCGCCGGTAACCGGTGCTGTGTCCTGCTTCATATTTCGGGTGGAAAC